>CAZCYS010000005.1:0-26890 GCA_964502825.1 uncultured Hydromonas sp.
TCAAGCCCAAGCTGGCGGCAATGCCGACGGCTTTCCACGGGTTTTCCTTAACATACGTTTGTGCCACGTCGCCGACCTGTTTGGCTTTATCAACCGCCTCTTCCTGCAAGGTCTGACCACTGGTACGCACTTTTTCCAGTAATTCCTCAGCGTTTTGACGCAATTCGCTCGCTTGGCTTTGCGAACCATTGGTCGCTTGACGCAACAACGCTTCTGCCTGCTGTAATAAATCTTTAAATGCACTCATCATTTGCTCCTTTTAGCAAAACCCCGCTCATGCGGACGCGGGCATTAACAACTGATTCGCCCTTCAGGATGACAAGTATTTAACTATTTAGCTAAATTTATTCCACATCCATCACTGCGTTGGTATATACCTCTTGAACGTCGTCCAAATCTTCCAGCATATCGATGATTTTTTGCATTTTCACCGCGTCATCACCCGTCAATTCGATTTCGTTTTGCGCACGCATGGTAATGTCGGACTCTTCAAAGCTCAAATTGGCGGCTTCAAAGGCATTTTTCAAGGCTTCGTAGTCCGCCGGATCGCAAATCACTTCCACGCCGCCCTCATCATCGGTAATGACGTCTTGCGCGCCGTTTTCCAACGCAACATTCATCACCTCGTCTTCAGAAATACCGGGGGCGAACATGAATTGCCCGACATGGTCGAACATGAAGGCGACTGAGCCGTCCGTGCCGAGATTACCGCCGTTTTTAGACAGCGCGTGACGCACTTCGGCCACGGTGCGCGTGCGGTTGTCGGTCATGGTGTCGATAATCACCGCCGCACCGCCAATGCCGTAGCCTTCGTAGCGGATTTCTTCGTAGTCGGCGCCGTCGCCGCCACCCACGCCGCGGTCAATCGCACGTTTGATGTTGTCGTTCGGCATATTCGCCGCTTTGGCTTTGTCGATCGCCAGACGCAAACGCGGATTCGCGCTTACATCGCCACCACCGTTTTTCGCCGCGACTTGCAACTCTTTGATCACGCGCGTCCAAACCTTGCCACGGGTGGCGTCGGCGCGTGCTTTTTTATGTTTGATATTGGCCCATTTACTGTGTCCTGCCATGATAGTCCTTTTTAAGTTTTCTTTTAATTTCAATCAGTTAAAGCAAAAGCGCAATGGATGGCATGGATGCCATACGCTTGCTTGCGGTTTCGTGTTCCGCGAAGCCCTGCCTTGGTTTATAATCGGTGGAATTTTATCACAGACGCGCCGTAAAACCCAATGAACGGTATATGTCGCGTTATGACCTTTCAGGTTCCCACCACATTCCAGACACAGGAGCACAGCATGTCCGAACCGATCCTTATCGCGAAATCATCCACGCAAGAGGTCTTTTTCCTGCCCCAAATGGGTAACCGCCACGGCCTGATCACGGGCGCAACCGGCACGGGGAAAACCGTAAGTTTGCAAGCTTTGGCGCAGCACTTCTCCGACCTCGGCACGCCGGTATTCATGGCGGATGTAAAAGGCGATCTGACCGGGATTTCGCAAGCCGGCGGTGACAATGACAAAGTGAAAAGCCGTTTACAGGACTTGGGGCTGCCTGAGCTGAACTGGGCAGGCGCACCGACCACGCTGTGGGATGTATTCGGTGAAAAAGGCCATCCGGTGCGCGCGACCATTTCCGACATGGGGCCGCTACTGCTCTCACGCATGCTGGATTTGAACGACACACAAGCGGGCGTGTTGACCATGGTGTTTAAAATCGCCGATGACAATCAATTGCTGCTGCTGGATTTGAAAGACCTGCGCAGCATGCTGCAATTCGTCGGTGACAACGCCAAGCAATTCACCACCGACTATGGCAACGTCTCCGCCGCCTCCATCGGTGCAATTCAGCGCGGTTTGCTGACCTTGGAAAGCCAAGGCGGCGATCAGTTCTTCGGCGAGCCGATGCTCAATATCGACGACATGATGCAAACCGTGTCCGGCAAAGGCGTAATCAACATCATGGCGGCGGACAAATTGATGCAGTCGCCGCGACTGTACGGCGCCTTTTTGCTGTGGATGCTGTCCGAGCTATTCGAGCGTCTGCCCGAAGTGGGCGACGTGGACAAGCCCAAATTCGCGTTTTTCTTTGACGAAGCGCATTTATTGTTCAACGACGCGCCGAAAGTATTGCTGGAGAAAATCGAGCAAGTCGTGCGCCTGATCCGCTCCAAAGGCGTCGGCGTGTACTTCGTCACACAAAACCCAATCGACATTCCCGACACCGTTTTGGGTCAATTGGGCAATCGCGTTCAACACGCCCTGCGCGCCTTCACGCCGCGCGATCAAAAAGCGGTCAAAGTCGCCGCGACCACCATGCGCGAAAATCCTGAGTTGAATATCGAAACCGTCATCACCGAGTTGGGCGTCGGCGAAGCCCTCGTCTCGACGCTGGATGAAAAAGGCCGTCCGAACATCACGCAGCGCGTGTTCATGATTCCGCCGCCGTCACGTTTAGGGCCTGCCTCAGAGGACGAACAAAAACAATTGATCCGCCAATCGGTCGTCGCCGGTGTGTACGAGCAAACCGTTGACGCCGAATCGGCCTACGAAAAACTGCAAGCACGCGCCACAGAAACCGCCAAAGCCGCTGAAGAAGCGCAAAAAGAGGACGAAGGCGGCTTTTTCGGCAGTATTTTTGGCAGCGATGACGACAAGAAGAAAAAATCCTCTTCGCGCAATGACTCACTGCTCGAATCCGCCGCAAAAAGCATGATTCGTGCCGCCAGCTCCAATATTGGCCGTGAAATCACACGCGGTATTTTAGGCAGCCTGTTCGGCTCCAAACGTCGTTAATAACCCAGCAAAGAGGTCACCATGAGTAAACCATTACAAGTTGATAACAGCCTGTCCCATTTATTTACGAATAATCGTCAATGGGCGCAGAAGACCACTCAGAACGAGCCATCCTTTTTCAGCAAATTGGCCGAGCAGCAAAGCCCCGAGTACCTATGGATCGGCTGTGCCGATTCACGCGTACCGGCAAACGAGCTGATTGGCTTGCAACCGGGCGAAGTCTTTGTCCACCGCAATATTGCCAACATCATCGTTCCCAGCGATTTGAATTGTCTGTCCGTATTGCAATACGCCGTGGACGTACTCAAAGTCAAACACGTCATTATCTGCGGCCATTACGGCTGTGGCGGGGTTGCCGCCGCGTTTCATAACCGCCGCGTCGGGCTGGTGGACAACTGGTTGCGCCATATTCACGATACCAAGGCCAAGTACCACGCCCTGCTCAGCACCACGGATGAAAAAGCCAACTTGGATCGCTTATGCGAGCTCAATGTCATCGACCAAGTGTTCAGTGCCGCACAAACCACGATTATCCAAGATGCTTGGCAGCGTGGACAAAGCGTCACTATTCATGGCTGGGTGTACGACCTGCACGATGGTTTGCTGCACTCACTGGGCTTAGAGGTTTCCAGCTTGGATCATTTGCAGCAGCAATCCCAAACGGTATTTCAGCGCATGGCTCAATCGTAAACCCCGAATCCTACGCTGAAATGGGTCGATTCATCCCTTTAACATTTTATCCGCTACACCTAAAACAATAATGAACGCTTCTACCGTAGAAAACACCACACACACTGCCGTTAGTTTGGTTAACCAGCCGTTTGGCTGGTTTTTATTATTCATCTTCGTCGCAGGCTATTATTTCATCGCCACGGAAGACCGCTACCACATCGATAAGGCCAAATCCGCCCTATTCATCGGTACCTTTATGTTCATCCTGATCGGTCTTTATTATGTCTGGCACGGTTTGGACTTGACGCCGTTTGAGCACGCAGTCAACGAAATAATTTTGGAAATCGCGCAGATTTTCTTTTTCCTCTATGTGGCGATGACCTATATCGAGGCACTGATCGAGCGCGGTGTGTTTCGCGCCCTGCGAACCAAACTGATCGCGCGTGGATACAGCTATCCGCAGTTGTTTTGGATTACCGGTCTGCTGGCGTTTTTCATCTCACCAGTCGCGGATAATCTGACCACGGCTTTGATTTTGTCCACGGTTTTGCTGACCATCGACAGCAAAAACAAGGCCTTTCTCGTGCCCAGCGGCATCAATGTGGTGGTCGCGGCCAATGCCGGCGGCGCATGGAGTCCGTTCGGCGACATCACCACGCTGATGGTGTGGACGGCAGGCAAAGGTGAATTCGTCGATTTTCTCGCGCTGTTTCCATCGGCATTTTTGGGCTGGTTGACCACGGCGTTTTTGCTCAGCCGTTTCGTGCCCGACATTGATCCGCTCGGTGACGGCGACCCGGAGTTGGCCGAAAGAACGCAGGTGCTCAAAGGCGGCAAGATGATTATTCTATTTGGCGCGCTGACTTTGGCGTTCGCCGTATTGGGCAAGCAGGTACTGCACCTGCCGCCTATGTGGGGCATGCTTTTCGGGCTGGCGTTGTTGCAGTTGTATTTTTATGTGCTCAAACGCCGCCACGCACAGGATGTGAATATTTTTCAAATGATGAGTAAGATTGAGAACAACACACTGCTGTTCTTTTTCGGCATTCTGGCGGCGGTCGGCGCCCTGCATTTTGTCGGTTTTCTCACCTATGCGGCGCATTTTTACGAGCAAATCAACCCAACGTGGGTCAATATCGGCGTTGGCTTTTTATCCGCTTTTGTCGATAATGTACCGGTGATGTCGGCGGTGTTAAAGGCCAACCCAACCATCGACCACGCCCAATGGATGTTGGTGACGCTCACAGCGGGCATTGGCGGTTCTCTCATCAGCTTTGGTAGCGCCGCCGGTGTCGGTGTCATGGGCAAGATGCAAGGCGTCTATACCTTTAGCTCACACATGAAGCTGGGCTGGACGGTGCTGGCGGGCTATATCGTGTCGCTCATCGTATGGTATTTTCAATTCATTTATTTGGGGTGGTATTAAAAGATGTCTGCTTTACCTGAGAGTAGTTTCATGCGTTTATTGATCGCAACGCGTCTGCCATTTTTGAGCGTGACACTGGTCGCGGTTTTGTTGGGTTTGGCTGGCGCCGTCTGGGATGGTGTGCCGATCCATACGGGCAATGCCATCCTGACCTTGCTGTTTGCCTTGGTGGCACACGCCGGAGGCAATGTGGTGAACGATTATTACGATGCGCTCAATGGCTGCGACGCTGCCGAATCTGACCGCATCACGCCTTTCACCGGTGGTTCGCGCATGATTCAGAACGGTATTTTGAGTCAAAAGACCATCGGTGTGTTTGGTTATGCTCTGCTCGCCAGCGTGGTTCCGGTGGGTTTGTGGTTGACGCATCAAAGTGGCTCAGGTTTGCTGCTGATCGGTTTGGTCGGTCTGCTGTGCGCATGGGCGTATTCTGCACCGCCCTTAAAACTGCAAAGCCGTGGTTTGGGCGAGTTGGGCATCATCAGCGGCTGGCTGATGGTGGTGATCGGCACGGATTTTGTGCAACGCCATGCGTTTTCAATCACGCCGCTGGTGGTCGGACTGAGCTTGGCTTTTTTGGTCGCGAATATTTTGTACATCAATCAATTCCCTGACATTCGTGCCGACCGCGTCGCACATAAATACACGGTAATCGTGCGTTTGGGATTGCTGCGCGCACGTTGGGGCTATTTGGCATTGTTGTTGGCAGGCTACGGCTGGCTCGCGCTGATGGTGCTTGGGCAGCATTTGCCACTGTCGGCTTTGCTGGCGCTCATGCCGATGGCCTTCAGTTTATTGGCCTTTACCGAGCTGTGGCGCAATGCACACCAACCGGCGCAACTATCAAAAGCGATTCGCTTGACCATTCTCGCGGCACTCTTGCATGGTGTAATTTTGAGTTTAGTTTTACTGGTTTCTCACAACGGCGCACGTTAAATAACATCCAAAGCATGATGCACATGATGCCCAAAAGATAGATATGTGCGTGCGCATCCACAATCCCCTTATATTTTGTGTGGGATTATGCGAGAATAATTTAATTTGTGATCCATCATTTGACACACAGCGAGCCTCAGTCATGACAATCTGCACCACAACCGCTTGAACGCTCGTGCATTACACAACCTCGGAGACCTTATGGAACGCTTTGATTTTAATTTCCCGCCTTATGAATTTTTAAACGGTGCCGAGCGCGCCAAATTGCAGTCGGCCGTTGACATCGCGTTTTTCAACGATGAGGATGTGATCATCGAGGCCGATCAGCCGGTTGAATTTTTGTATGTGATTATCAAAGGTCTGGTACGCGAGGTGAGCATCGGCGACGAAGTGGTTGGCCTGTACCACGCGCAGGATACGTTTGAAGCGCGCGCCTTGGTGGAAGGACACAGCGCACACCGTTTCATTGTGCAGGAGCAAGCGCTGGTCTACACCATTCCAAAAGCGACCATCACCGAGCTGATGGAATCCAATCCGCGCTTCGGTGCGTATTTTTATGCCAGCGTAGCCGATAAACTCTCCAGTATGGCGCGCAATAAGAACACGCAGGAAATGGAAAGCCTGATTACCGCCCGCGTGCGCGATGCCTACCGCCACAATGCGACGTGGCTGCAAGGTACCGATACGATTTTGCAAGCAGCGCAAGCCATGAAGGATAACAAAACCAAATCGATTTTGATTCAGCATGGCGAGCAAATCGGCTTGTTCACCGAATCCGCCTTTCGCGACATCGTGATTGCAGGCGCCCCCACCAGCGAGGAGCTGCACAAATGGACACAGTTTGCGCTGATTTCGATTGATATTGACGACTATGTGTTCAATGCCCTGCTGCGCATGACCCAGTTCAAAATTCAGCGCGTGGTCGTGACCGAAAAAGGCAAGCCGATCGGCGCATTGGAGCAGATTGACGTATTGGCCTACTTCTCCAACCACTCGCATTTGGTGGCGCAGCGTTTGGACAAAGCCAGTAATGTCGATGACTTGGTCGATATTGCCGACCAGATGACGCATTCGATCCAAATTTTGCACAGCAGCGGTGTACGCGCACCGCAATTGGCACAATTGATGCAGGTGCTCAACACCAGCTTATTTGAAAAAGCATGGCGTCTGATCGCCCCAACCGAACTGTACGAAAACTCCTGTCTGATTGTTATGGGTTCCGAAGGACGCGGCGAGCAAATCCTCAAAACCGATCAGGACAACGCGCTGATTCTCGGCGAAGGCGCCGATCCTGAAGCCGCACGCATCGCCGCCGACGAGTTCTCCGCCACCCTCACCCGTCTGGGCTACCCGCCGTGCAAAGGCAAAATCATGGTGAATAACCCTGAGTGGCGCAAACCGCTGGCACGATTCAAAGAAATGATTTTCCAATGGTGCACCAAACCCAATCCCGATGCGCTGATGAATCTGGCAATTTTCATTGACGCCAAACCGGTTGCGGGCGACGACTCATTACTGACCGAGGCACAGGCATACCTCAACCGCTTAATGACCAACGATGCGGCTATGCTCATGGGATTTGCCCGTGCGGTAGAAATGTTCGACCACCACAGCAGCGGCTTTTTCTCGCAGCTGCTCAACCGCGACACGTCAACCCAGATGAACATCAAAAAAATGGGGATTTTCCCTGTGGTACATGGCGCACGCGCATTGAGCCTCGAAGCACATTTGGAGGAAACCAACACCTTTGACCGCCTGCACCAATTGTCCAACAAAGGCATTTTGGACGAAGCACTGGCCAAAGACGTCGGCGAAGCGCTCACCTATATGATGGACATTCGTCTCAAATCCGGCTTGGAAGCCCTCAGCCTCGGCGCGAGCGACAAGGATCTGAACGAGTTGGATACCAACAACATGAGTACGCTGGAGCGCGACCTACTCAAAGATGCATTGCAAGTGGTCAAACGCTTCAAAGCCAAAATTCGCCAACACTTTCATCTGGGGAACGCATAATGTTTGAGTCCATTCGTCGCTCCTGGAGCCAACGCAAGCTAACCGACCCGAAATACGCCCACTTGTTTGAGGAGCATCCCGACGAGTTGGTCAGCTTTGACTGCGAAACCACCAGCCTGAATGTCAAGGAAGCCGAAATCATCTCCATCGGCGCAGTCAAAATCCGTGGCAATAAGGTTCTAACCAGCGATTCATTTTACGTTTTGGTCAAACCCGAAGGCGTGATGCAAGCGGCCAACGTCACCATTCATGGCCTGCGTCCCAAAGATGTCTCCAACGGCATTCCGGTGCAAGACGCCATTTTGCAGTTACTCGATTTCATCGGCGGTCGCCCGCTGGTCGGCTACTATTTGGAATACGACGTAGCGATGGTGAATAAGTTTCTCAAACCGCTCTTGGGCATCACCCTGCCGCAAAAGCAGATCGAAGTCTCCGCGCTGTACTACGATCAGGAGGTCAAACGGGTACAGGATGGCTATGTCGATCTGCGCATGGCCTCCATCATTAAAAAGCTCAACTTTCCTGACCTTCCTCGCCATGACGCATTGAATGACTCGATCAATGTGGCTTTGATGTATTTGGCGCTGCAAGCACAAGGTGGTAATTAAAGCGGCATAAATCGTGTCTCAGCAATCAATACCGATATAAACAAGCATCAAAACAGTCAATTACAACCCATCAGCCGAACATCCGTTCGGCTGATTGACCATAACGTTCAACAAATCGCTGACTAATTCCGCTATCTGACGATATTTTCAGTAAAAACAGAAAAATACACAATTTATCCAGTAAGTAAAGCGTAAGGCACTGTCAGTATTCTACGCATAGATTGTCGGGTAGTTCATGCATCTAGCTACACATTCAATCCACAAAGTTTGCCTGAGTTCGTAAGCACGACTTAGACGAATTCCATCATATGATTAAAATAGGAGTAGACAAATGAAAGATGACGATTTGGTCGCACGAGTCAATGCGTCGCCAACGTATCAAAAATTGGTCAAAACACGCTCATCTTACGGTTGGTTTTTAACCGCATTGATGATGATCGTTTATTATGGCTTCACCCTACTGGTTGCGTTTGGCAAGGGATTCATGTCACAACGTATCGGCGACAGCGTGATGACCTACGCGTTACCGATTGGCCTATTTGTACTGCTGTTCACAATCGTGATCACCGGTATTTATGTTCGTCGCGCAAACACTGAGTTTGATGACTTGACTGAGGCATTGCGTAAAGAGGTGCAACAATGAAAAAAACCAATCATTTATTGATCGGCTTGCTATTGGCTTCGGTCGGCTCTGTGGCTTTGGCTGCTGGCGGCGACTTGGGTCAGGCAGATAAACAAGCGACCAACTGGACAGCCATTTTCATGTTCATTGCGTTCGTGATTCTGACCATGTTCATTACCAAATGGGCGGCGGGTCGTACCAAATCAGCAGCAGACTTCTACACCGGCGGTGGCGGTATCACCGGCTTCCAAAACGGTTTGGCAATTGCCGGTGACTATATGTCTGCGGCATCGTTCCTCGGTATTTCCGCTGCGGTGATGAATACCGGTTTTGACGGTTTGATCTACTCCATCGGCTTCTTGGTCGGTTGGCCAGTGATTACCTTCTTGATGGCAGAGCGTCTGCGTAACTTGGGTCAGTTTACATTTGCTGACGTGGCCGCGTATCGCTATGAGCAAAAACCGATTCGTACTTTTGCCGCCATTTCTACATTGGTCGTTGTAGCGTTCTATCTGATTGCTCAGATGGTCGGTGCCGGTCAGTTGATCAAATTGCTGTTCGGCATGGAATACATCTTTGCGGTTGTGATCGTTGGCGCATTGATGATGATCTATGTATTGTTCGGCGGTATGTCGGCCACGACTTGGGTACAAATCATTAAAGCCTGTTTGTTGCTCTCCGGTGCATCATTCATGGCATTTATGGTATTGCTCGAATTCGGCTTCCATCCAGGTGCCATGTTTGCCAAAGCGATTGAAATCAAAACCGTTCTGGCTCAAAAAGCTATGATTGCTGAAGCATTGAAGGCTAACCCAAGCGCAGACCCTGCTGCTTTGGCTACCTCAACTGCTGCTGCCGCTGCTGCCAAAGGCTTCTCCATCATGGGGCCAGGTGGCTTCGTCAAAGATCCGATCTCTGCGATCTCTTTCGGTATGGCTTTGATGTTCGGTACTGCGGGTCTGCCACACATCATGATGCGTTTCTTCACCGTACCTAATGCGAAAGAAGCACGTAAATCTGTATTCTGGGCAACCACTTGGATCGGCTACTTCTACATCCTGACATTCATCATCGGTTTCGGTGCGATCACCTTCGTATTGACCAATCCTGAATTCCTCGATGCAAAAGGCGCGCTCAAAGGCGGTGGTAACATGGCTGCGATTCACTTGGCCAACGCCGTTGGTGGCAACATCTTCTTGGGCTTCATCTCTGCCGTAGCGTTCGCAACCATCTTGGCAGTAGTAGCAGGTTTGACTCTGTCCGGTGCATCGGCTGTGTCACATGACTTGTATTCAACTGTGATCAAAAAAGGTAAAGCCGACAGCGCAACCGAGTTGAAAGTATCGCGCATCACCACCTTGGTTTTGGGTGTGGTTGCCGTGGTATTGGGTATTGCGTTTGAGAAACAAAACATCGCGTTCATGGTATCACTGGCGTTCGCGATTGCTGCTTCTGCCAACTTCCCAGTCCTGTTCATGTCCGTATTGTGGAAAGACTGTACCACTCGCGGCGCGACGATTGGTGGTTATATCGGTTTGATTACGGCTGTGGTGTTGACCGTTCTGTCTAAATCCGTTTGGGTAGACGTGTTCCACAACGCAAAAGAAATCTTCCCGTACACCTCACCTGCGTTGTTCTCCATGACTTTGGCGTTCGTCGCAATCTGGTTCTTCTCGATCACTGACAAGAGTGCTCGTGCGGCCATTGACCGCGCTGGCTATCCTGCCCAGAAAGTTCGTTCAGAAACAGGTATCGGTGCATCAGGTGTATCTGGTCACTAAGCCTACACAAGCCATGGGTTAGATTTCATTCTTGTTCTCACCCATGCAAATATAAAACCCCCGATTATTATCGGGGGTTTTTATGGTGCAAACAAACTCATAAACACATCATTTTTGCGCCCAATCAACCCAGCCCAAAGCCCAAGTCGCCAAAATCACCAGACCAAATACAATGCGATACCAAGCAAAACCATTAAAATTATGCTGACTGACAAAGCGCAACAACCAACGCACACACAAAAAAGCGCTGATAAAAGAGAACACAAACCCAATAGCAAACAAAGTCAAATAATGCGCATTGAGCATATCGCGTATACCGAACAACTCTTTGACCGAAGCCGCGAATAAAATAGGGATCGCCAAAAAGAACGAAAATTGGGTCGCCGTCTGACGGCTCAGACCAAACAGCATACCGCCGATAATCGTTGAACCTGAGCGCGACGTCCCCGGAATTAGCGCCGCAATCTGCGCAATGCCTACTTTAAAAGCGTCCAGCATCGTCATCTCATCCATGCTCTGCACCCGCACTGATTCAGGTGTTTGGCGGCGCTCCGCCCACAGAATAACAAAACCGCCGACAATCAAGGCCACCGCCACCGTCACCGGATTGAACAAATACCCCTTAATTTGCTTTTCAAACAGCAAAGCCAAAAAACTTGCCGGAATACAGGCGATGACTACATTGATCGCAAAGCGCCAATCCGCCGGATTTTGCCGCAACAAACCGGAGACAACCCGAGTAATGCGCTCACGAAACTCCCAAATAACCGCCATAATCGCACCAAACTGAATCGCCATGTCAAACGAACGCCAGAATTCACCCTTCAAGCCCAATAAAGAACCGGTCAAAATCAAATGTCCCGTACTCGATACCGGCAAAAACTCAGTCAAGCCCTCGACAATCCCCATGATCGCCGCCTGCAACATCGAAATCAAATCCATACATCATCCATTAAAAAAGCCCAAACTGGGCAAAAGCATCAATCCAAACCAATCAAAAAACGTCATTATAAGACATTCCTTCACTCACTCGCCTTCGGCAAGCGAACCCAAAATCCCAGAAGCCCCGCAAAAATCGCAACCGCAATCGGATACCACAGGCCAAAAAACACATTGCCCGTCGCCGCCACCATTGCAAATGCCACGGTAGGCAAAATCCCACCAAACCAACCATTACCAATGTGGTACGGCAAAGACATCGAGGTATAACGAATCCGCGTCGGAAAAATCTCTACCAGCAATGCCACCATGGGTCCGTAAACCATCGCCACGGGGATAATCATCGCCCACAAAATCAATATGACCCAAAATTCACTGACCGCCGTATGATCCGCTTGCAAAGGATAGCCGGCGCGACTTAAGGCAGACTGAATATTCTGCTTAAACAACACACTGTTTTGTCGTGAATTGAGCTGACCGCCTTCGTACGCCTCGACCACCTCACTGCCGATAATCACCTGCGCCACCATGCCTGCCGGCGCGGCTTGATTGCTGTACGCAATGCCGGATTGCGTTAAAAAAGTCTTGGCAATATCGCACGAATACACATTGCGCGCATTGGTATTGAGCACATTCAATTGAAACGAGCAGCGCGCCGGATCGGCCAAAACCACCACCGGCGCATGTTTTTGCGCCTGATCCAAAGCCGGATTGACCACAAACGCCAAAGCCTTAAACATCGGAAAGTACAACAACGCGGCCAAAAAACATCCCGCGATCATGATCGGCCGACGGCCAATCCGATCCGATAGACCGGCAAAATAAACAAAGCTGGGCAAAGCCAAAAACAGCGCCACAATCATCATCATCTGCGCCTGAGATGCGGGCAATTTCAAACTCTGCGTTAAAAAGAACAAGGCATAAAAATGACTGGTGTACCAAATCACACCCTGCCCCGCACACAGACCGAACATCACCGACAACACCTTTTTCAGATTCGCCCCATCGGCGAACGAGTCCCTCAGCGGCTGCGAAGTCACCAAGCCATCGGCTTTCAGTTGAACGAACAATGGCGATTCATCCAATTGCAAGCGCAACCAGATAGAAAAACCAAGCAATAACATCGAGGCCAAAAACGGAATGCGCCAGCCCCACGCAAAAAATGCTTCCTCACCAATCAACCAACGTATGCCATTGGTCACCAGTAACGACAACAACAAACCCAAACTCGCCGTCACCTGAATCCAGCCGGTATAGCGACCACGCTGATCGGGCGGCGCATGTTCAGCCACATATGTGACCGCACCCCCATATTCACCGCCCAACGCCAGCCCCTGAAGCATACGCAGGGCAATCAGCAAAATCGGCGCGGCAACGCCAATCGCGTCATAAGTCGGCAACAAACCAATGATGAACGTGGACAAACCCATGATCAAAATGGTGACCAAAAATGTGTGCTTGCGCCCCACCATATCACCCAAGCGACCAAAGAACAGCGCGCCGAATGGTCGCACCACAAAGCCGACGGCAAACAGCATCAGCGTCACGATGAAATCAGCGGTCGGATTGTAGCCCGATAAAAAGTGCTGCCCCAAAATGCCTGCCAGCGTGCCGTACAAATAGAAGTCATACCACTCAAAGGCCGTACCCAGAGAGGACGCAAAAATGACTTTTTTATGATAGCGAGGGATCGACATGGTTCAATGAGCTGAGAATAAACGGCAGAAAAAGCATATTAACACATCAGAATCGAACCAAATTCAATTGATGAGTCCAAGCAAGGATTGAAATCCAAATATGCCGTAATCAAACGGTTGATCGAACGGTATTCCTTACGGCTGTGACAACAGAATTCGCACTGTTGACCACCGTTGAGACCGGAAATTTGATCGGGAATGTGGCGACAAACGTGGTGCCTTGATGAGGCGACGGCGCCACCGCCGATTCGATGCGCAATTGTGCATGGTGGCGAATCAAAATATGCTTCACGATCGCCAACCCCAAGCCCGTGCCTTTGGTCGCGCGTGACTGCGCAGTATTGACACGATAAAAGCGTTCAGTCAGCCGTGGTAGATATTCGGGAGCGATACCAACCCCCGTATCACTCACCACCAAGGTCGGTTGCTGCTGCGCATTACGTCCCCACGCCAGCCGTATTTCGCCACCTTCCGGCGTATAGCGCACCGCATTGGACAGCAAATTACCCACCACACTGGCGATTTCCTGCTCACTGCCTTGCAAATCAAGGTTCTCGATTTGACTGTGGATGACGTGTCGTCCAGCCGATAAAATTTCGGCACTTTGAAGCTGCTGCTTAATCAATGCCGGCATGTCAATCATCTGCGCATCCACATGCACATCCGACTCCAAGCGCGACAGCATCAGCATGTCCTGAATCAACACCGTCATGCGATCGGCTTGTTGACGCATCAAACCAAGCTGTTGCATGCGCTGTGTCAAAGGCATATCCGGCGCCTCCTGTGCATGCTCTAAAAAGCCGCTGATTACGGTGAGCGGTGTACGCAACTCATGAGAAGCGTTGGCAATAAAGTCACGCCGCATCGCATCGACTCGCTCGGTTTCGGTAATGTCGCGGCTCACCAAGATAATGCGATCCGATTCAAAATCAATCAGTTGCAACTCCAAAGACAGCCCCATATACCTGAGTTTGAACGGTTGATTGTATTTTTGAGATTGAATAACTTTGACCAGCTCGGGATCGCGTACCAAATGCACCAGTCGTGTGCCCAAATCGCGCTGCAAATCCAGTTGGAAATGCTCTTCAGCCACCGGATTGGTCCACTCCAAATTGGTTAGTTTATCCATCAGCACCACACCATCCGGCAAATGGCTCATGGTGCTTTGAAAGCGCGCCAACCATTCGGCCAATTGCGCTTCGTGCTTTTCATCCATGCGCCGCAGCGCATAAAGTTTGGCAAAAATATCGGTCCACACGCCATGACCCGAGGGTACATTTTGGCTTTTTGGATACGACAACCATAACGCAAACCGCTTTAATTCGCGGTAATGCGCGGCTAAGCTCCACAGTAAGAAGGCAATGACCAACAACAGTCCCGCCCAAAATGGCAGGAAAATCGACATCACCCCCACGATCACACTCAAAATGATCGCAGGGACGAGCGCTGATCGTAAAAAGGAAACGGGCTGATAGGTATGCGCGTAGGATTCTTCGACAGAATCATTCAGATTTAAATCGGGGAAAAGCTTTTTATTATTCGACATCACAAGTCATTTATGAGGCAAAGCAACACTCGCTTTACCGATCTTTCGTGGATTTTGCAGTTTTTATTGACGGCAACTCGCTCAATCAAGCAAGCACCGCCTTACTCCTGCCAACGATACCCGATTCCACGCACGGTTTCAAGACATTCTTCCGTGCCGAAGCGTTGCAATATCTTACGCAGCCGCAAAATATGCACATCCACCGTGCGCTCTTCGATGAATACATGGTCGCCCCAAACCATATCGAGCAACTGTGCACGGCTATAAGTCTTGTTACGGTGGGTCACAAAAAACTTGAGTAATTTGTATTCGGTATTGCCGATATTTTCAACCAGACCATTCTTGGACAAGGTGTGGTCGTCGTCCTTGAGCAGGCAGCCGTTAAATTCAATCACTTGCTCCACATGCTGCGGCGCTGCGCGGCGCAAAACGGTATTGATGCGTGCGAGTAGCTCCTTCGGACTGAACGGCTTGGTGATGTAGTCATCCGCCCCGCCTTCCAGTCCTTTGAGCTTGTCCGCCTCCTGCGCGCGCGCCGTGAGCATCAGCACCGGCAAATATCGGGTGCGATCGGCCGCTCGCAGTTGATTGAGCCACGTCACACCGTCGCCGTCGGGCAACATCCAATCCAATACGACCACATCGGGCAGAATTCTTTTCACACAGGTTTGGGCTTCCTGCAAATTCTTCGCCCACTCCACGCTAAAACCCGCCTTGCTCAAGCTAAATTCCAGCAAAGTCGCAATATCGTCTTCGTCTTCCACCACCAGAGCCAAAGGCTGAATATTCACCGCTCGTCCTTATTTTTTAAACAATTAAAGCTGTTCAAACATGTGAAAACACATAAGCCGGATTAATCCTGATCGATCTGATCGACCTGATCCGGATGCTCCTGGCTATAACGCACGTCTTCGCCCTCTGCAATGTAGATCGCCACTTCCGCGATATTCTCGGCATGATCGCCCATGCGTTCAACGGCCTTGGCCACCCACAGGTCATCCAGCGCCGCGCTAATCGTGCGTGGGTCTTCCATCATGTAAGTGATGAGTTGGCGCATGCTGGCGATGTACTGTTGATCCAAAGCCGAATCACTGCCCATGACTTCGCGCGCTGCCGGACCGTCTTCGCGGGTGAATGCGTCCAAAGCCTTGCGCAACATGGTCATAGCCATTTCCGCTGCCTGAAAAATCCCGTGAATGCGCGGCAAAGAGCCACGATTTTCATTGCGAATAACCAATTTGGCAATTTTCGCGGCTTGATCGGCAATGCGCTCCAAATCCGAAATCGTGCGAATCACGCCGAGCAACAGGCGCAAGTCTTTCGCCGCCGGTTGGCGCAAGGCAATGACCTCGGAACACATTTGATCGGTCGCCAATTGCTCCTGATTGATTTCGCGCTCAGTGAGCAAAACCTGTTGCGCCAACTGAATATCTTCTTCACTATAGGACAGGATCGCCAAACGCACTTGGCTTTCCACGCGTCCGCCCATCGTCATCACGCGCGTGCGTAGATTTTCTAATTCCACCTCGTAATTTTTTGAAGTATGTACGCCCATTGTGTCTTCCTTTTCTATCAATTTTTATCTGTACAGCGAACCCAGCGGATCTGATTAACCAAAACGACCGGTAATATAGTCTTCGGTTTCTTTGCGCGCCGGTTTCATGAACATCTGGCGTGTCTCGCCAAACTCAATCATCTCACCCAAATACATATAAGTTGTGTAGTCCGATACACGGGCTGCCTGCTGCATATTATGCGTCACGATCACCACCGTGTAATCCTCTTTCAACTCGATGATGAGCTCTTCCACCTTTGCCGTAGAAATCGGGTCTAACGCCGAGCACGGCTCGTCCAACAAAATCACTTCCGGTTTGACCGCAATCGCACGCGCGATACACAAACGCTGCTGCTGACCGCCGGACAAGCCGTTACCGCTTTGGTGTAATTTATCCTTGACCTCAGTCCACAGCGCGGCTTTTTGCAAAGCCCATTCAACGCGCTCATCCATTTCACCTTTGGACATTTTTTCAAACAAACGCACGCCAAAGGCAATGTTTTCATAAATGCTCATCGGGAACGGCGTTGGTTTTTGAAACACCATGCCGATTTTCGCACGCAAAATGGCGATATCCAGCTTCGATTTGAGGATGTTCTCGCCCTCAAAATTGATTTCGCCCTCAGCACGCTGCTCGGGATACAGCTCAAACATCCGATTGAGCGTGCGTAACAACGTCGATTTACCGCAACCCGACGGGCCGATGAAGGCCGTGACCTTTTTTTCAGGAATGGTCAGATTGATGTTCTTCAGTGCTTTGTATTTACCGTAGTAAAAATCCAGATTTTTAATCTCGATTTTCGGCGTTTCATTGGCCAGATTCACAGTAGTCGTGGTGGTCATAGTTATCCTTCTTGTTTAAATCTTCAATGTCAATTATTCAGAGCGAGACGAATACCAGCGCGTAGCAATGTTGATCAACAGCACCAGCAAGGTAATCAAAATCGCACCGCCCCAAGCCAGATTGTTCCAGTTTTCATCCGGCGACAGACCAAATTGGTTAATCACCTGTGGCAAACTCGCCATACGGTCATTCATATTGGTATTCCAGAAATTATTACCAAATGCGGTGAACAGCAAAGGTGCGGTTTCGCCGAAAATGCGTGCCACACCAAGCAACAGACCGGTCAACATCCCTGTGCGCGCCGCGCGATAACCGATTTTAAAAATCATTTTCCAATACGGCGTACCCAGCGCCACTGCGGCCTCACGCAAAGTGTTCGGCACCAGTTTGAGCATATCGTCCGTCGTGCGCACCACCACCGGCAGCATGATGATTGCCAACGCAAATGCACCCGCCCAGCCTGAATACGCATTTTGACGCAAACCCAAACCGTAATACGCGACCAAGAACACAAACATACCGACCACGATCGATGGTGCGGACAACAAAATGTCGTTGATAAAGCGCACCGTGCGGGTCAAGCGATTGTTGCGACCATATTCAGCCAAATACGTACCGGCCAAAACCCCAATCGGCGTCGTCACCAAGGTCGCCACCAGCACCATCAACACACTGCCGACAATCGCATTGGCCAAACCACCGCCGGTCTCACCCGCAGGCGGCGTAATTTGGGTAAACAGCGCCGGACTCAAAGCCACCAAACCTTTGGAAAACAGCGTCCACATGATCCACGCCAACCAAAACAGACCAACCACGATCGCCACACCGGCAAAAAACAACATCATGATATTCGTCCATTTGCGACGGCGGTACAGCGGGTTACTCATCAATTGTTCAATATTCATCTTATTCTCCGCCATCAATGCTGCTGGTTGCGCGAAATCAACCATTTCGCAAACGCCAGCACAATCGTCGTAATCAGGAACAACACCAAGGCCAAGGCCAACAAAGCCGAGCGGTGTTCATCCGAACTGGCTTCGTTAAACTCATTGGCCAATGTTGAAGCAATACTGTTACCCGGCGCAAACAACGACCAGTTCAAACCATGTGCATTACCAATCACAAACGTCACCGCCATCGTTTCGCCCAGCGCGCGCCCCAGACCGAGCATCACGCCGCCGACCATACCGATTTTCGTATGCGGAATCACGATATTACGCACCACTTCCCACGTCGTCGCACCCAAACCATACGCCGACTCCTTGAGCATCGGCGGCACGAGGCTAAATACATCGCGCAACACCGCTGTAATGAACGGCACAATCATAATCGCCAACACCACACCCGCGGTCAACACACCAACCCCCAGCGCCGTGCCTGAAAACAGCGTGCCAATCACCGGCAATTTGCCCAAAGTGCCCGCCAAAAACGGCTGAATGTATTTAATAAACAGCGGTGCAATCACGAACAAGCCCCACATACCGTAAATAATCGACGGAATTGCTGCGAGCAATTCAATTGCCGTGCCCAATGGTCGACGCAGCCACGCTGGCGCCAATTCGGTCAAGAACATGGCAATGCCAATACTCACCGGCAAAGCCAAAAAAATCGCAATACCCGAGGTAATCAGCGTTCCCGCCACTGGTCCGAGCGCACCAAAACTGCCCGCAGCCGTATCCCACTCCTCGCGGGTCAAAAAGCGTATGCCCTCTTTTTCCCAAGTCGGCAAAGAGCCGAAAATCAGCGAGACGATAATGCCCACCAATAAAATCAAGACCAACCAAGCATTCGCCTCGGTCAGCCATTTAAATCCTTTGTCCACCCACGGATTCGGATGAATTTTCGACACCACGACCGATGTGTCGTTTTTTGCGCCGCTCTGTGTGCTATTCACCATATCACCCTTTAGTTCAATCGTAATTCAATCGAAATTGTGCTGCATTGTTACTTATTATTTAATGACTTCATTGCCGCTAATAAATCAAGCCAACTGAGAAAAAAGGCCGGAATGGACAAGCCATCCAGCCTTTTTCCATATCGCTCATCCTCTATGAAAAAGGCTGATCGACGTTTAGATCACCGGTTTGCCCGAAGCGTCCGTGATTTGCTTCCAGCTTTCCTTGATTTTCGCTACGACTGCATCCGGCAACGGAATGTATTCCAAAGCTGATGCTTGAGGTTGACCTTTGGTCAATGCCCAGTCAAAGAACTTCAATACTTCAGCCGATTTGCTCGCATTATCCACTTTTTTGTGCATCAAAATGAAGGTCGCACCGGTAATCGGCCAAGTTTTTTCACCCGCTTGGTTATTCAAAGAAATACCCATGCCTGGCTTGGCGCTCCAGTCCGCGTTGGCCGCAGCCGCTGCAAACGACTCGGCAGTCGGCGCAACCACTTTGCCATCCTTGTTGACCAATGAGGCCGCTGGCATACCGTTTTTCTTCGCATAAGCGTACTCTACGTAGCCAATCGCACCCGGCAATTGCTTCACGCTGGCAGCAACGCCATCGTTACCTTTACCACCGACCGTACCGGCTTCCCATTTCGGATCTTTGCTCGCGCCGATGGCTTTCCAGCCCTCGTTCACTTGAGACAAGTATTCCGTAAACATGTGGGTTGTGCCCGAACCGTCTGAACGACGCACCACTTTAATTTCCAAATCAGGCAATTTCGCGCCCGGATTCAATTTGGCAATCGCCGGATCATTCCATTTCTTGATTTTCATCAAGTAAATATCACCCAAAACGGCACCATCCAAAGTCAAAGCACCCACGCCTTCGATGTGATACACCGGCACAACGCCACCGATCACGGCAGGGAATTGCAACAAGCCGTTGCTCTCTAACATATCGCCCTTTTGCGGCTCATCGGTTGCACCAAAATCCACGGTTTTCTTTTTGATCGCATCAATCCCTGCGCTCGAACCCGTGCCTTGGTAATTAATCGCCATGCCGGTTGCGCCTTTATAGTCAGACGCCCATTTGGTATACACTGGCGCTGGGAACGTCGCACCCGAACCATTCAAGCCGGCTACTTTTTGATCGCCACCCGCTTGACCGCTGGATTGACCACCGCAGCCGATCAATGAAGCAGACAGCAAAACCGCAGCCACACCAGACAATAAATACTTTACTCGCATCGTTTTCTCCTAAAAAAACGCTATTGAATCAATGATTTGATACTTTAAAAGCCGCCGTCCGTGACATCTGACACATCCATCAGCTCGCCAATTCATGCAACTGCCGACACTATATTTCCTCAATATGACAATTTCGTGACAATGACATAACAATGTCATTCATGTTAAGACTGTGGTTTTTAGGCATAATGACGGCTGTATGTTTAAGGATAAAAATATGAAAATCGCCACTTGGAATGTCAATTCACTCAAAGTCCGCCTGCCGCAAGTGCTGGACTATATGAATACCACCGATACCGACGTGCTGTGTCTGCAAGAAACCAAAATGACCGATGAGGTTTTTCCGGAGCAAGCCTTTACCGATGCGGGTTTGCACGTCAGCTTCGTCGGGCAAAAAACGTACAACGGCGTCGCCATCGTCAGCCGCACGGCACAGACCGAGGTGCAAAAGAACCTACCGAATTTCGAAGATGAGCAAAAGCGCGTCATCTGCGCCACCATCAATGACGTACGCATCGTCAATGCCTATATCGTCAACGGTCAGTCACTGGACAGTGATAAATTCGTGTACAAACTCAATTGGTTGGCCGCGTTGATCGAATTTCTCGCCGCGGAATTAAAAAAATACCCAAAACTGGCTCTGCTGGGCGATTTCAACATCGCACCCGCCGACATCGACGTACACAACCCGGACAAATGGCTCGGCTGTAATTTGGTTTCACCGCAGGAGCGCGAAGCCTTTCAAAAACTCTTGGATTTAGGGCTGACCGACGCCTTCCGACTGTTTGAGCAGCCCGAAAAATCCTTCTCGTGGTGGGACTACCGCCAGATGGCTTTTCGGCGAAACGCCGGCCTACGCATTGACCACATTCTCCTGAGTCAACCGCTCGCGCAATCATGCGTTGAATGTGTCATTGACAAAGAACCCCGTCGCCATGAACAACCCTCCGACCACACACCGGTTTGGGCAAAATTGGACATCGCCACATGAATATCGCCATCCCCAATATTCCCACTCGTCGCACAACACAGAATACCAGCAGTCAAACGTCCGCCCGTTTGAGTGGGTTAAGCCGCGGACTGCTGTCACTGGCTTTGGTGTCGCTCATCAGCGCCTGCTCCACCACCGCGCCCTCGCGCCAAGGTAAATACAAAGGCAAAACCCCGCAAAATGTCAGCGTCGCCGCCGGACCCAATCGCGACGTCGCCGTATACGCCATGCAGTTTCTCGGTACACCCTACCGCTACGGCGGCAGTTCGCCTTCTGAAGGCTTTGACTGCTCCGGCTTGGTTCAATACGCCAGCAAAAAATCCCTCAACCTGAATTTACCACGCCGCACCTCTGAACAAGCCAGCTACGGCACGCCGATTTCCTTTGGTAATCTCAAAGCAGGCGACTTACTGTTTTTCAATATTTCCGGCCAAGCCAACTCACACGTCGGTATCTATCTCGGGCAGACCTACTTCGTCCATGCACCGAGCAGTGGCGGCGCGGTACGGGTCGAAGACTATACCTTGGACTACTGGCAAAAGCGCTTTAGCGGCGCCCGCCGAATTCGCTAAACACATCGAACCGATACACCACACTCAGCCCATTGGAGCACCACATGAACACACGCCTCACACAGATTTTCAGCATCGGCCTCATCAGCCTGACGCTCGCAGCCTGCGCCGCAACCGACAGTAATTCCAAATCCCCTGCTGCGGATGCGCGCGCCAGCCTCGGCAAAATTACGCAAAAGCAAACCATTCAACAATATTCCCAACGACGCAGCAGCCCTGTCGATGTCAGCGTCGGTGTGGGCGGTGGCGGCCATGTCGGCTGGGGCGTGAACGTCGGCTTGGGACAAATTTTCAATCTCGGTCAAATCAGCTCGCCCGAAGTCATGTACCGCTATACAGTGCAAACCAACCCGAACGAAACCTTCATCGTGCAAACCGGTGATGAATTCAATGTCAATGACTGCGTAACCCTGTGGCAACGTACCAACGACGCCACCTACCCACGCATCCGTATCAACAGCAGTTGCACCCTGCCACGCTAACACATAGGCACTCATGAACGATTTAGAGAAAAAACTGAACGACATTCAGCAACGCTACGAACAACTACACAGCGATATTCAAGCGTTGCAAGAACTCAACCAACGCCTGCCCGACATCCGTCAGCGTATGAGCGAACTGCTGAGTTATTATCAAAACGACTGGATGCTGGATGTCGAAAAGATTGAGCAACAGCCCGATCTGGCACGACGCATAGATGAAACCGTCACCGAAGGCCACTACTCGGTGCTGGGGCAAGACACCATTTGGAATTTGTTGGACGATACACAACGGGAGAGCAAAGAAATGATCAAACATTTGGTTGATTTGCTGCAATAAGAAACACAACGCTCAAAATAAAAGGCGGCTCACATTCGAGACCGCCTTATTTTTACCTTATACCTCATCAATCGCACGAGCCATTAGACAGCTCCGCAGCCAAACGCCGAATCGCACCCGCATTGTTCCAAGAAAAACACAAATCCGCCGCCTGATCAAACGGCAACCACTGAAACGCCACATGCTCACGCGGCGCGAGGCGAATTGCGACACTCGTATCCGGCACGCACAGCGCAAACTGATGCTCCACATTCTCTGTCACGCCGGGTGCGTAACGATAACGCCATTGCTCGAAAATCTCATACGTGACCTCATGCTGCAAATCACGCAATTCAAACGCATCCGCATTCAGCCCCGTTTCCTCAAACAATTCGCGCTTGGCCGCCAACAGCGGCGGCTCATCCACAGCATCCAAACTGCCCGTCACCGACTGCCAAAAATCCTGATCAAACTCAGCTTTAGGCGCACGCTTGAGCATTAAAAACTGCAAATCCGGCGTATGAATCAATACCAAAACCGACCGCGGAATCTTAAAAACCGTCATCAAAAATCATCCAAAAAGCAGAGAACGCACCACGCGCTTCGTTTAAAATAGCACGGTTTCAAAATCACCCAAAACAAAGGCAATCACCATGCACATCGACATCAAAATCATCAATCCGCTGATCAAAGACCAACTGCCGCATTATGCCACAGCAGGCAGTGCCGGCCTTGATCTTCGCGCCTGCATCAGCGAAAAAATCACCCTCGAACCCGGTCAAACCGTGCTCATCCCCACCGGTCTGGCCATTCATCTGGCCGACGCCAACTACGCCGCCATGATTCTGCCGCGCAGTGGTTTGGGACACAAACACGGCGTGGTACTGGGCAACCTCGTCGGCCTGATTGATTCCGACTATCAAGGCGAGCTCATGGTCTCCACTTGGAATCGCGGTAATACGACGTTCACCATCGAGCCGTTCGAGCGCATCGCACAAATGGTCATTGTCCCTGTCGTGCAAGCGCAATTCAATCTGGTTGAGGACTTCGACGCATCCGATCGCGGCACAGGCGGATTTGGCAGTACCGGTACGAAGTAATTTCAAAATAAATGACTGCATCATTTAAAACTTCTTAAATTGCATTCAAAGTATTCGAATAAGCGTACTAAAAAACGCCTGATGGATTTCATCAGGCGTTTTTTCTTTCAAACTTCAATGCTTCAGAGCTTTTTAATTAACTCAAGCTCATACGTCTTCAAAGAATGCTTTATTTCCGTTGGCCAGTGACATTAATTTCCACTCGGCGATCCGCTTGCAAGCAAGCCGATAAAGCCGGCGTATATGTATTACCCACGCAGCCTTGAGATAACGGATTGGACTCACCCGCTCCGACCGCAGTCATTTTTGAGGCATCCAAACCTTCATTCACCAGCAAACTGCGAATGGCGTTAGCTCGCGCTTGAGACAGCGCCAAATTGTGCGCATCAGAACCCAAACGATCTGTGTAACCAACAACCGCAATTTTATCTACCGACTGATAATCATTCTGGATTTTCGTCGCCAAGTTACGTACTGCTTCACGCCCTTCACTCCGAATATCAGCCACGCTCGAACGGTTATGCGGGAACAAGATTTCATTGTTCAATGTATAACGACCCGCATTTGATGATGCGCCGCCAACCAACGCTGCACAGGACTCAGGCTTCCAATAGAAACTTTGACCTTTGTACTCAGTATCGAAGATGATTTTGTACTGGCACAGGGTTGGTTTGGTATCTTTCGGACCTTGCAATTGGAAAATATAATCCCATTCACGCACACCCCACATTCCTTCGGCAAACTGAGGTACTCCGAACATTCCATACAACTGCTCTTTCGTCACACCAGGAGCCACTTTGCGCAGATCGGCCAAATCAGGGAAGGTACCTTCCGGACCGCCATCGTTACGCCACGCCTTATCCAAGTCAGGGAAAATAATTTGCTCGGCTTGCTTGCCATCATCACTGAGCCCCCAACTCACATAAGAGGAGCAACCTTGTAACAAACCCACAGATACCGCCAAAGTTCCCAACAACACATTGATTTTTTTCATAAAAATATCCTATTTTATTCAATCAACCGTGGGCATTTCTGCCCACGGAGGCCTGTGACAATGATTACCAATGGAAGCCAACACCCACACCGGCACCCACTTTACCTTGAGTATTCGTGGTTGCACTGGCCTTGATGACCCACTTACCGTTATCAGACATCTTCGACAGACCAACTGCAATCGCCGATTGCCCGTCATAAGTACCCAAACCAACTGTGGTCATGCCCATACCCGGAATTGTAGATTGCGGCAAGTTTGCTGTGGCAATGGCTGAAGCAGAACCTGCTTTCGACTCGTTACCCACTTCGCTGAGCTTGTTACCCAAATTGGTAATATTTTGGTTCACAGTATTCAAGGCAGCATTCACTTGACCAACATTCACAGCATCGGTATCAGCAGTACCTGCGGCAACGTTGGTAATTTTGTTACCGCCCATATCCACTTTAGTACCCTCTTTAACGGTCAGATGATCCCCGACGGTCAAACCGCCATTGGCTTTCACCTCACCGGTAAAGGTCGGTGCATCAACCATTTGAACCTCGACTTTGCCATCTTTGACTACGGTCTTAATGTTAGATCCCGAAGCCGCTGCTGCACTGTCTGCACCACCGACAATCGAAACAGTCTTGTTCAGATTATTGGTCACACTATTGCCATCCTGAGCTGTAACACCGAACGTCGCATTTTTGACTGTTTCAGTGAGTGTATTCTTCACCTCATACAGTTGAGAACCATTCACCGCGTCTTTGCTATCAGCTGTTACTGCGCCATTAGCCACGTTGGTAATCTTCGTGCCTGCCGCATCAATGCCCGCTTTGGTGACACTCGGGCCGCCAGCAATAGTCAAACCATTGGTATCCACTTTCGTATCACCTACAGTCAAACTATCCGCTTTCAAGTCCTTAGCCAAATCAAAGCTCACATTATTACCTGTCTTAGTGATCTTAATGTTGCCATCGGTATTGTTCAGATCAACCGTTGCACCCGGAGCGACATTACTACTGTTTGCACCATTGGCTGTCAAGTTCCAGCCCTTATTGGCCGTGGTATTAATCGACTTGATCGCATCATCAATATTGTTTTCACCCGTACCACCCACATTGCTCATAGTGAGTGATCCATCAGGATTCACGGTTGAATTACCTCCCAAGATATTCTTAATAGAACTTGAGACACCATACAACTGGCTGCCATTGATCGCATCAGAGCTATCAGCACTCACAGTGCCTTTGGCCAAACCGCTAATCTTATTGGTGCCTGCATCCATCGTGATGCCACCAACCGTTACCTTAGTAAAGGTCACGTCATCTTTGGTTTTGACTTCATAGTTCTTGCTACCATCAGCATTGGCCGTTTCCACCACCTCAATATTAGTACCAGCAGTCGTGGTATTGTGCTTATTAGCAGCCGTGTTTAATGCGCTCAAAGCATCTTGAACAGTGGTGTAATTAGATGTGCCCACGGTCAGACCTGCGGTCACTTTACCAGTTACCGGATCAAACGCCGAAGTGCCACCCAAAGAGCTGGCGGTGCTGCTGCCCACAGTATACAACTGACTACCATTGACTGCGTCTTTACTGTCCGAAGCCAAAGTACCCGCCGTCAAACCTGTGATTTTTCCAGTTCCACCATCCATCGTAATCGGATTCGCGCCGCTGGCCACGAAGGTCGGTGCAGTCACCGTACCGGCGAAGGTCGGTGCATCGGCAAAGTCGAGCGTGATGTTGCCGTTGGCGTCTTTGGTACCCACAGTCAGGTTAGGATCGCTGCTGGTGATGTTTTGCAAAGCCGTGTCGGCTTTGGCCAAGCTGTCTTTGCTCGCTTGTGACAGGTCAACCGCGTAGTCGGTGACGTTGTTGGCG
>CAZCYS010000006.1:0-7267 GCA_964502825.1 uncultured Hydromonas sp.
CCGCATTGGTTGACCCGAAAGCACAATTGGCCGAGGGTGTGAGCGTTGGTGCGTACAGCGTGATCGGACCGAATGTGGTCATCGGTGCAGGAACGCAGATTGGCTCGCATACGATCATCGAGGGACACACCACGATTGGCACGGATAACGTCATCGGCCATCACATTCTACTCGGTGGTGTACCGCAGGATAAAAAATACGCGGGCGAGCCGACCCGATTGGTGATTGGCGATCGCAATACGATTCGCGAGTTTTGCAGTTTTCACTTGGGCACGGCTCAGGATGAAGGCGTCACCATTGTTGGCAATGACAACTGGATCATGGGCTATGTGCACCTGGCGCACGATTGCCGTGTGGGCAACCACACCATTTTGGCCAGTAATGCGCAATTGGCAGGTCATGTTTATGTGCAGGATTGGGCGATCATTGGTGGCATGACCGGCGTACATCAGTTTGTAAAAATTGGCGCACATGCAATGGTGGGCGGCGGCAGTATTTTGCTCAAGGATGTGGCGCCGTATGTCATGATCGGCGGCAGTCCGAGTGCAGCCTTTGGCATTAACTCGGAAGGTCTGAAACGCCGTGGCTATACGCCGGAGCAAATTTCTGCGATCAAACGTGCGTATAAAATGGTATTTCGTCAAGATTTAACCACCGAGCAGGCGGTTGAAGCCATTGATGCGGCAGCGCTGGCCGACCCCGACAATGCGGCGGTGATGCGTGTGATGTCTGATTTTTTACGCATTTCCGATCGTGGAATTACCCGATGAGGGTGATGGCTCAACGCATTGGCTGAGTTAAAACATAGGCTGAGTCAAAAAAAGCGGCCGATCGTGGGCGTGGCGAGAAATGATGAATATGGCGGGCAGTGCCCGCCGAATTTTTGATATTGAATGAATGGGTGTCATGTACGCAGAAACGGTGAACTTGGTTTTGGTGGCGGGTGAGTCTTCGGGCGATCAGTTGGCGGCGGTGCTGCTGCAAGGCGCGCAGGCCAACTACGCGCAGGTCAACAGCGCGGGCATTGTGGGCGAGGCCATGCAAAAGCAGGGCGCGCAGTCATGGTGGCCATCGCAGTCTTTGGCGGTGCGCGGCTACTTTGAGCCGATTCGCCATTTGCCTCGAATTCTGAAGATGCGAAGCGAATTGATTGAGCGCGTGGTGAGCCAGCGTCCAGATGTGTTTATCGGCATTGACGCGCCGGATTTCAATTTGGGCGTAGAAAAAACGGTGCGCGCCAAAGGCGTACCCACTATGCACTATGTCAGCCCGTCCATTTGGGCATGGCGTCCGAAACGCATTGAAAAAATTCGCCAAGCGGTCGATCATATGCTGCTGATTTTTCCGTTCGAGCAAAAAATTTATGATGAGGCGGGTATTCCCGCAACCTATGTCGGTCACCCGTTTGCCAAGCAAATTCCGTTGCAGGCTGATACCGCTGCGGCACGTGATTTGTTGAATGTGTCTCAAGAAAGTTTTTGTCTGGCGTTATTGCCTGGTTCGCGCGCATCGGAAGTCAGCTACAACGCGCCGAATTTTTTCAAAGCCGCTCAGTTGATTGCGCAGCGTGCGGGTACGGCGCAGGAGGTGCAGTGTTTGGTCCCGGTGGCGCATACCAATTTGCGTCCTGAGTTGGAGCGAATTGCTCGCGAATGCGCGCCGAATCTATCGATACGCTGGTTTGACGGGCAGGCGCGCAGTGTGATGGAGGCGGCGGATGCGACCATCGTGGCCAGTGGCACGGCCAGTTTGGAAGTTGCTTTGTACAAAAAACCATCGATTATTTCGTACAAAACGTCATGGTTGTCGGCGCAAATTTACCCGAAAGTGGCCTTGCAGCCGTGGATTGGCTTGCCGAATATCCTCATGCAAGAATCCTTCATCCCCGAAATTTTGCAAGACGACGCGACCGCCGAGCATTTGGCCGATGCGTTGTTGCACGAGGTCAATCGCTACGCGGTGAACGCGACGATTCACGAGCGCTTGCTCGATTTGCACCATTCGCTGATCGCTGATACGCCGAATCTGTGCGCGCAGGCAATCGAAACCGTGCGTCGCCAAAGTCGCTCAACGCAAGCGTGATGGATGGCGTGATGCAGAGTGAACTGTTTTCGGTGGTGGTTTCTGAATGGGACTCAGTCGGGCAAACACGCGTCATTTGCGGCGTGGACGAAGCAGGGCGCGGCCCGTTGGCCGGAGCCGTGTTTGCCGCAGCAGTGGTTCTGAATGAGCCGATTGCAGGTTTGGCTGACTCAAAAAAACTGAGTGCGAAACGGCGCGCGTATTTGGCGGATCAGATTCGCGCGCAGTCGGCCGCGTGGTCGGTGGCCAGTGCCAGCGTCGCGGAAATTGACGAATTGAATATTTTACAGGCCAGTATGCTGGCGATGACGCGCGCCGTCAAAGGTCTGAATATCCAGCCCGACTGGGTTTGGGTGGATGGTAATCATTATCCGAAAGGTCTGTCGGCAGCGCGTTATGCCGGTCAGGCGATGATCAAAGGCGATGCTAAGGAAGCGTGTATTTCCGCCGCCTCGATTCTGGCGAAAGTGGCGCGTGACACCGATTGTCTGCGGCTGCATGCGCTTTATCCTGAATATGGTTTTGATCAGCACAAAGGCTATCCGACGGCGGTGCATTTGCAGGCCTTGCAACGTCACGGCGTGACGCCGGAGCATCGTATGAGTTTCGCGCCGGTGCGCACCTTGCAATTTAAGAGCAAATAATATGTTGATTTCATCCAAAGACAATCCGCAAGTCAAAGCACTCAAACGTCTGATTCATCAGCCCAAACGCACGGACACCTTGATGGCGGTCGAGGGCGTGCATGCCTGCCAACTATTGCTCAAGCATCAAAGCGCAGAGGCTGGAGCCAGTTCAATCGCACGCGTCTGGGTCGGCAGCTCGGCGCTGGATAATACAGAGGTGCAGCAATTGCTGCGTGTGGTGTCGGTACAAGGCGCTCCGGTGATTGAATTGGCCAACGCGGTATTTCGCGACATCAGCAGTTTGGAGCAGGGCGTCTCCTTGATTTTTGAGGTGAGTAGACCGCAACAGTTTGCGCTACCGACTGAGGCTGTGACCGGTAATGTGATGTTGCTCGACGGTATTCAAGACCCCGGCAATATGGGTTCCATCATTCGCAGTTGTGCGGCTGCGGGTCTGAGCGAAATTTGGCTGAGTGAGCATTGCGTCAATCCGTATTCGGCCAAAGTGCTGCGCGCCGGTGTGGGGGCGCATTTTGGTTTAACGATTCGCGAACGCATTGATTTGCGGGCGGCGGTTGCGCAACTCAAACAAGCCCATATCCATGTGTGCGCCACCAGCTCGCATACAACGCAAAGCATTTATGTGCATGATCTGAACCGCTCCATCGCATGGCTGATGGGCAATGAAGGCGCGGGATTGAGCGAGGCATTACTGGCGCAGGCCGATGCGCGTGTGACCATTCCGATGGCTCTGGGCGAATCCTTGAACGTGGCGGCGGCGACAGCCGTGTGTCTATTTGAGATGGTGCGTCAGCAAAAATGCTGATGGAAGCGTGATTTTGGCAATAAAAAAGCAAGTCGGTACGACTTGCTTTTTATATTTTGACGGGTATTTCAGCCCAAGAATTTCGCGGCAATCGCCCAGGAAATCGCGGCGATAAAAGCGGACGCGGGGATGGTCAAAATCCATGCCCAAACGATATTGCCTGCCAAACCCCAACGCACAGATGACGCCTTCATGGTGGAGCCTGCACCCAAAATCGCACCGGTGATGGTGTGGGTGGTGGAGACCGGAACGCCCATGGCGGTGGCGGTAAACAGGGTGATCGCACCGCCGGTTTCCGCACAGAAGCCACTGACCGGCTTGAGTTTGGCCAGTTTTTGTCCCATGGTTTTAACGATACGCCAGCCACCGAACATAGTACCAAAGGCAATCGCGCCGAAACACGAGTAGCCGACCCACAGCGGCAGAGGATCGTTGACGGTCAAGGCGCCGCCCGCCAATAAAATCAGCCAGATGATGCCCATGGTTTTTTGCGCGTCGTTACCGCCGTGCCCCAAGCTGTACATGGCCGCAGAGAACAGTTGCAAACGACGGAACCAGCGATCCACTTTGGCCGGTGCCGTTCGGAAAAACAGCCACGACACAATCAGCATCAAGGTTGAACCCAGTAACAGCCCCAAGGCCGGTGATAAGAAAATAAACAAAACGGTTTGTAAAATTTTGTCGGCGATGAGCACGCTAAAGCCGCTTTTGGCCACTGCCGAGCCAATCAAACCGCCCATCAAGGCATGTGATGAAGAGGATGGGATGCCGTAATACCAGGTGATGACATTCCATATGATGGCACCCATGAGCGCGCCGAGAATGACATATTGATCCACCACCGAGGTTTGGATGATGCCTTTACCAATGGTGGCGGCCACTTTGTGGGGTAAAACGTAAAACGCGATGAAGTTGAATGTGGCAGCCATGATGACTGCGTGGTGCGGCTTTAGAACGCCGGTGGAAACGACGGTGGCAATCGAGTTGGCCGAGTCGTGAAAACCGTTCATGAAGTCGAATATCAGTGCCAGAGCGATGAGAAAAATCATCATGCCCAGTCCGATGTGTAGCGAGTTAGACATAGTTAACCTCTGAAAAATGGTTGAGTGAAAACGGATGGAGGCGCTTACGCGTTTTCAACCATGATTCCTTGCAGGATATTGCTGACGTCTTCGCATTTGTCGGTGATGGATTCGAGCAATTCATAAATCGCTTTGTATTTGACCACGCTGATGGCGTCGGTTTCCTCGCGGAACAGACGCGAGAGTGCGGTGCGCATGACGCGATCGGCTTCTGATTCGAGGCGCTCGATTTCAGAGGCCAGACGGATGACTTCAGTGGTGTTCTTGGTGTCTTCCAAATAGTTAACGGCCAGTTCAAGGCGTTCGCAGCAGGCGAGAATGATTTCGCAGAGCTTTTGGGCGTTTTCGGAAGTTTGGGTGACGTGATACAATGAAACGCACTCGGAGACGTCTTCCATCATGTCGATAACGTCGTCCAGGTTGGTCACGAGTTTGAGAATGACGTCGCGATCCAGTGGCGTGATGAAGGTTTTGTGTAATAAATCGACTGTTTCGTAAGTCAAACGATCCGCTTTTTTCTCTTTTTCACGGATGCTTTGGATGTGTACTTCGGCGTTCTCGATGTCCTGAAACAATGTCACCATTTCTTTGGCAGTGGCGGTCATCAATGAGGCATGTTGGTTAAAGAGCGTGAAGAATTTACCTTCTTTCGGCATAAAACGATTAAACATGGTAAAACCTTTATTCGTAGATAGTTCGTTGAGTAAAGTGAAACGTTAGAAAAACGCAGGTTGATTTGATGACGCATTCATATTTGTCACAAATTTGTAATTTGTCGCCATTTTAACTGAGGAAATTCCTCTTCGGATGGGATTTGCGCGGAAATACGGGGGTTTGTTGCTCAAAACACAAAAGATTTTGAGCTGAACCGAGGTTTTCCATGATGGCTGTGAAAGCGGTTACATAAGGAAGCACGGAATAACCCCTACCGTCTGCGCTGGCGATGGGCGTGATGAGTAACGAGGCGTGGCGCGCAGTCTATGGTCATTCCCTAGACAAGCGTCACAACAAAGTTAATCACGCGCCCATCACCAGCCCGAAGGGTTCTGGCAAAAAACACCCAGAACTTTGTTGCAGAATAGGGGCTGTCGTAGAGCGACTACGACCCCTATCCTGCGCCGCGTTCTGAATGTTTTTGCTCAGAACGCAGACTGGTTTGGGTTGTTCCGTGCTTCCTTAAGTATATAGAAACGGTTTGGAATGGGGTTACGGGCGTAAAACGCCGTTGGCGCATGAATGATTTCCAAGCGTGAGCCAAATAATGTGCCTCCTACTTTGAATGATGATTGTATGACAGAAAACGAACAAGCCAAGGCATCATCCACCGAGTCAGCGAGCGTGGCTCAGGCGTTTGATCCGAGTGAATTGCTGGCCTCTTTGCCGCATTTGCCCGGCGTGTATCGTCACATCGGTGCGAATGGTGAGGTTTTGTATGTGGGTAAAGCCAAGGATTTGAAAAAGCGTGTTTCGAGCTATTTTCAAAACCGTACCGGACTGTCGCCACGCATCGCGCTGATGCTGCAAAAGGTGGTGCGCGTTGAGGTCACGGTCACGCGTACCGAGACCGAAGCCTTGCTGCTTGAAAACAATTTGATCAAAACGCTGACACCGCGCTACAACATTCTGTTTCGTGACGATAAATCCTATCCGTTTCTCAAAATGACGCGGCACGAATTCCCGCGCATGGTTTATTACCGTGGTGCAGTGGACAAGGTGCATCAGTATTTCGGGCCGTTTCCCAATGGCTACGCGGTTAAAGAAAGCATCAAATTGCTACAAAAGGTGTTTCGCCTGCGTACCTGCGACGAAACCGTGTACCGCAACCGTTCGCGCCCGTGTATGCTGTATCAAATCGACCGATGCAGCGCGCCGTGCGTTGGGCTGATTGACGCGAAACGCTATGCCGAAGACGTGGCCGACAGCGTGAAATTTTTGCGGGGCGAGTCGGATGAGGTATTGCACGATTTGCAGGCGAAAATGCAAACGGCGGCGGGCGAATTGAACTTTGAATCTGCCGCGCTGTACCGCGACAAAATTGCGGCGCTGTCCAGCATGATGAAGCAGCAGGCCGTGGAGTCCACCGGTGATGACACCGATGCCGACATCATCGCTGTGGCGCAGTCGGATGCGCGCTACTGCGTCAATTTGGCGATGGTGCGCGGCGGCCGGCATTTGGGCGACAAAGCCTTTTTTCCGCAGCACACGCAGGACTGCAGCGAGCAGGATGTATTGGACGCCTTCATCAGCCAACATTATCTGAGCAGTGCCGCGCCGCGCGTGATCATCAGCGCGATTTCACCGTCGGCCAGTGTGCGCGACTTGCTGCATGAAAGCATTGAGCGGCAATTGATTTGGGTCAAACAGCCGCGCGGACAGCGTAAAATTTGGCTGGAAATGGTGCTCAATAATGCTCAGCTGGCACTGATGCGGCGCTTGCAAGAGTCCGCCAGCGCCAAGGTGCGCACCGAGGATTTGCTCAAAGTTTTGCAGATGGGGCTGGAATCCGATGAGGAAAAATCTGATTTTCGCGTAGAGTGTTTCGACATCAGCCACACCTCGGGCGAGGCGGCGCAAGCCGCCTGCGTGGTCTATCACAACCACGCCATGCAGAATAATGAATACCGCCGCTACAACATCAAAAACATCACCGC
>CAZCYS010000006.1:7367-22651 GCA_964502825.1 uncultured Hydromonas sp.
ACCACGCCATGCAGAATAATGAATACCGCCGCTACAACATCAAAAACATCACCGCTGGCGATGATTACGCCGCGATGAAACAGGTACTACAGCGGCGTTACGAAAAAATCGCCTTGCTGCAAAGCGAGGACAACGACGAATTTGCCAAACATATGCCGGACGTGGTGCTGGTCGATGGCGGTAAGGGACAGTTGTCGGTGGCGCGTGAGGTATTCGAAGGTTTGGGGCTGGAGTTAAGCGTATTGGTTGGCGTGGCCAAAGGTGAAGGGCGGCGCGTCGGCTTGGAAACCTTGGTTTTTGCCGACGGGCGAGCCGAGGTGAAACTTGGCAAGCTGTCGCCCGCGTTGATGTTGATCGCGCAGATTCGTGATGAGGCGCATCGTTTTGCGATCACGGGAATGCGCGCGGCGCGCGCGAAAGCGCGCAATGTGTCGCGGCTCGAAGAGGTTGAAGGCGTGGGGGCGAAACGCCGCTCGGCCTTGCTCAAACGTTTTGGCGGTTTGGCCGGTGTCAAAAACGCCAGTGTGCAGGATTTGGCGCAAGTTGACGGAATTTCCGAAAAATTAGCACAAGAAATCTACAAACAGCTACACGATGACGGACGAAGCGATTAAAATTCAGTTATCCAATTTTATTTTTAATGATTGATATTTCAATTAGAAAGTTTGCCATTTATGTCAATGAATGTTCCTATTATTCTCACGTGGGCGCGGGTGATCGCGATTCCTTTACTGGTGGCGATTTATTACGCGCCTTTCAGTGACTACGCCATGATGCGCGATGTGCTGGCTACGGTGCTGTTTGTGGTTGCCGCTGTGACCGATTGGTTGGACGGTTATTTGGCGCGCAAGTGGAACCAAACCAGTGCGTTTGGTGCGTTTCTCGATCCGGTCGCGGATAAATTGTTGGTCGCGGCGTGTTTGATTGTACTGGTGCACGATCAGCGTGTGCATGGCCTGATTGCATTGATTATCATTGGTCGTGAGATCACCATTTCCGCCTTGCGCGAATGGATGGCCAGCATCGGCGCACGCACGGCGGTGGCGGTGAATCAGTTGGGCAAATGGAAAACAGCGGTGCAGATGGTTGCTTTGCCGATGCTGTTGTTCAACAGTGTATTTTTTGGCATAGATACCCGTCTGGTGGGCACTTGGTTGATCTACATTGCCGCCGCATTGACCGTGATTTCCATGGTGGTGTATTTGAAAGCGGCGTATCCGACCTTGCGTGAACATGTGTGAGATTGATTTTCTCTATTGTCTCGATAGCGATATTTCATCATAAATACTACATATTCTTGTTTGACGGATAAAATTTTTTAGGCTATAGTCTTGCGCATGACTGAATTTTTCACTCCCCTCTTCTCGTTGCGATTGCTGGCTTCTTTGTTGCTAAGATGCCAGCCGTTGTTTGCGCGTACGAATTGAGGATACAGGAATTTATTTAGAATTGTTCAGTATCCAAAGTTTATCAAACCTCGGCAAATTTTCAGCAAACGCTGTGCCGAGGTTTTTTGTTATGGTGTTTGCAATATTTTTTAGTTAATTAAAGAGACAGGTGCAAAATGAACGACACATTTCGAACTTTAGACCCGGCAAAGAAGTACCGCCCATATCCGCAAATTAAACTGGAGAATCGCCAGTGGCCGAACAATACATTGACCCATCCGCCGATCTGGTTGTCTACCGATTTGCGCGACGGCAATCAAGCCTTGATCGACCCGATGGACATTGATAAAAAATTGCGTTTGTGGGATTTGCTGGTGCGTCTGGGTTATAAAGAAATCGAAATCGGTTTCCCGTCTGCATCGCAAATCGAATTTGACTTCGTGCGCCGCCTGATCGAAGAGAACCGCATCCCTGAGGGTGTGACGATTCAGGCATTGACCCAAGGTCGTACCGATCTGATCAATCGCACCGTTGAAGCCATGGCAGGCGCGAAAACCGCGATTGTGCATGTGTACAACGCGACCAGCCCGTTGTTCCGCGAAGTAGTATTTGGCAAAAATCGCCAAGAAACCATTGATCTCGCGCTCAAAGCAGTGGACGACATCAAGGCTGCGGTCAAGCAATACCCGCAAACCGAGTGGAAGCTCGAATATTCACCGGAAACTTTCAGCATGACCGAGGCTGATTTCGCGGTGGAAATTTGCGCGGCGGTGATGGAGCGCTGGGGCGCGACACCGCAAAACAAAATGATTTTCAACTTGCCGGCGACCATCGAAGTTTCTACCCCGAACGTTTACGCCGACCAAGTGGAATACTTTCACAAAAACCTGCCGAATCGCGACAGCGTGTTGATCAGTCTGCACCCGCACAATGACCGTGGTACAGGTACGGCGTGCGCCGAATTGGGTATGCTCGCAGGCGCCGACCGCGTGGAAGGCTGTTTGTTTGGTAACGGTGAGCGCACGGGCAACGTCTGCTTGGCCAATCTCGCGGTCAACCTCTGGTCGCAAGGCATTCACCCAGGCGTGGACTTCTCCAACATTATGGAAGTGGTGCAAGTGGTCGAGGAATGCACACAACTGCCGGTCAGCCCGCGTCATCCGTGGGCGGGTGAACTCGTGTTCACCGCCTTCTCTGGCTCGCACCAAGACGCAATTAAAAAAGGTCTGACCCGTCAGAAAGAGCGCCAAAGCACAGCCGGTAACGAAACGGTGATGTGGGAAGTACCGTATTTGCCGATTGACCCGGCTGACCTCGGTCGTGGTTACGACGCAGTGATTCGTGTGAACGCGCAGTCAGGCAAAGGCGGCATGGCCTACCTGCTTGAGCGCGATTACGGCTTTGAACTGCCGCGTTTGTTGCAGGTTGAAGTCGCGCGTGCGGTACAGGTTTTGGCCGACGAAACGGGTAAAGAATTGACCAGCGAACAAATCTATGGCGTGTTTAACAAAACCTTCGTGGAGCCATCGGATAAAGTGCGTTACGTCAAACACAGCATTGAACACCAAGACGGCGTGGAAACCATTTCCGCCACCATCGTGGTTAATGGCGAAGAAAAAGTTATCACGGGTCAAGGCAATGGACCGTTATCCGCGTTCGCCTCTGCGTTGAACCAAGCATTGGGTACGAAATTCTCCGTGACGCAATACTCGCAACACGACATTCACCCAGAAGTGGGTAATACGTCGCAAGAGGCCGTGTGTTATGTGCAGGTTGCGCATCCGGACCAAGCGCCGACTTACGGTGTGGGCTTGCATTCGAACATTGTCACTGCGTCCTTCCTCGCCTTTGTTGCGGCGATGAATCGCAACAGTGCTTTGGCTTAACGATGATGTTGATGTACGGTCAATCATTCTTTGATAAAAAATTTCAACGGAATGATTGACCAAATTCAAAACGCCTTGTATAATTTCAATTCTTGATTTTTCAAAAGAAAAACAAGTGTTTGGCCAGGTAGCTCAGTTGGTAGAGCAGCGGATTGAAAATCCGCGTGTCGGCAGTTCGATTCTGCCCCAGGCCACCAGAATTGATACGGCTCACAGCGATGTGAGCCGTTTTTATTTGGGCGAGATGAGACAAAATATGAGACGCCGTCTAATAGGGATGATAAAACCACTTCGAAGAGAAGTGGTTTTATGCTTTCATGACAGTGGTTCAATCGTGTATTCGACCCCCATGCGGTGCTGATCTTGTGCGGCGATTTTGATGGTATTGTCTGCGACATTGGCGGTTTCGACGCAAATAAAGCGTTGGTAATCGTCGTCATTTAAATCGGCCATCTGCGCGGCAATCTCTATCCACGGATTCCATACCACGGTTGATTGGCTGCCTGTGCTGCGAATCCGGATGCGCCGTTGCCATGCGTGATCGTGTATCTGAACTTCACCTGAACTATTGAGATAAATGCGATCCACTTCTTGCTCAACTTGAATGCTTCCGTCTTGCGTGCGTAGGGTGTTTTGTCCGGCTTTGGATTTGTCGATATAGCGCAGTTGTTCCAAACCAACGACCTCCGTCCGCGCGATGTCACCGACTGCGAAATAGCTGTGAATCGCTTGTGAAATGCTCATCGGCTGCTCGCTCAGATTGTGCGTGCTGAGGGTGAGTTTGAGCGTTTTACCGATAATAATCTCCAATTCGAGCGCGAACCGATGCGGCCAGAGCGTGAGTGTGTCGGGGTTATCATTCAATCCGAGTAGCATGCGCGTTGCGCCATCACTCAATGATTCGGTTGTGTGCAGTTGCCACAGGCGGGTGCGTGCGAATCCGTGCGATGGACGGCCTTGGTTTTCAGGATCAGCGCCGAACCACGGCCAGCACAGCGGCGCACCGCCGCGAATGGCTTTGCCTTTTTGATAAAAGGCTTTGTCGCTGAGAAACATCAATTCATGGGTCGTATCGTGGGGGCGGTAGGATAGTATTTGCCCACCGTAGAGGCTGATTTTCGCAGTTGCATGCGCATTGTGCAGGTGAATGATCGGCAGCTCGCCGAGGCCGTTTTCGATGTGCAATTGTGTGTGTGCGTGTGCGATGGCAAAACGCTGATTCAGTGCGGCGAGTTCGGCTTCGTTCATAGGGTTTCCTCAAACCTTTGGGCTAAAAACTGAGGCAATTATAGCGCAAGCATCCATCTGCTTTACGGTATCATTCGGTATTCTTCGCTATTTTCAGACTGATGTGAGCCCGCTTATGAGTACCTTGAATAAATTTTTGGATCATCCGCAAAACACCTTGCTGGTGGTGGATGGTTCGAGCTTTTTATACCGCGCTTATCACGGCTTGCCCGATTTGCGCAGCCCGACGGGCGAGCCGACCGGCGCGCTGTACGGCATGATTGCGATGCTCAAACGCCTGCGCCACATTGTGCCGACCGAGCACGCCGTGTGCGTCTTTGATGCGAAAGGCAAAACCTTTCGCGACGATTGGTACCCTGAATACAAAGCGAATCGCGCGAAAATGCCCGATGATTTGGTGGCGCAAATTGAGCCGATCGAGCAGGCGGTGCGTGCGCTGGGTTGGCCGGTGGTGATTCAGGACGGTGTAGAGGCCGACGATGTGATCGGCACATTGGCCGAGCGCGCGCAGCAGGCTGGCTGGCGCACGGTGATGGCGACGGGGGACAAGGATTTGACTCAGTTGGTCAATGCCGAAGTGCTGTGGTTCAATACCATGAGCGGCGACGCGCTGGACGAGGCGGGCGTGACGGCGAAATTCGGTGTGCCGCCGGAACGCATGATTGATTACCTGACGTTGGTGGGCGACTCGGTGGATAACGTCCCCGGCGTGGACAAAGTCGGCCCGAAAACCGCGGTGAAATGGCTTACCGAATACGGCACTTTGGACAACATCATTGAGCAAGCGGATACCGTCAAAGGCAAAGTCGGCGAAAATCTGCGCGCGGCGCTGGACTGGATTCCGCAGGCCAAACGCCTCGTGACCGTGGTGCGCGATTTGGATTTATCGCCGTCCTTGCCCGATTGGCAAAATGTGCGCTACAACGGCGCGGACACCGCCGCGCTCAAAGCGATTTACACGCGCTCGGGATTCAGAACGTGGTTGAAAGAGTTGGAGGATGCGCCTGTATCGAATGAGGCCAAAAACAACACGCACCACGATGATTTATTCGCCGAGTCGTCCGCACCATCCGCGCCATCTGCACCATCCGGCAAAGCGACGCAGACATTGCTAACAAAACCCAGCGAGCCAAGCGAACCTGCTGAATTGACGCCGTTTCACGCTCAGGTCACGATTGTGAATACGCCCGAGCTGCTCGATGAATTGCTGACACAGATTACTCAAGCCGATTTGGTCGCGCTCGATACCGAAACCACTTCGCTCAATTCATTCAAAGCGCGCTTGGTGGGCCTATCATTTGCGGTCACGGGCGATGCAGGTTGGTACGTGCCGGTGGCGCATGAGGGCATGCAATCGGTGGCGCAGTTGGATTTGGATACCGTTTTGGCGAAACTCAAGCCGTGGCTGGAAAATCCCGATCAGCACAAAATTGGCCAGCATCTGAAATACGACCGTCATGTGTTTGCCAATCACGGCATTGCGCTCAACGGCGTGGTACACGACACGCTGCTCGAATCCTATGTGCTCGACTCCACGGCGCAGCATCGTCTGGATGCGATTGCCGCGCGCTATATGCACGTCTCCAGTCTGTCGTATGAGGATATGTGTGGCAAAGGCGCGAACCAGATTCCGTTTGCGCAGGTAGAGATTGACAAAGCCGCGCGCTACGCGGTTGAGGATGCGGCTCTGTGCATTGCACTGCACGCCATTATGTACCCGCAGATCGCGGCGGATGCGGGATTGAAAACCGTGTACGAAACCATCGAGCTGCCTACCGCCGAGGTGCTGTATCGCATGGAGCGCAACGGTGTGTTACTCGATGTGAACGAATTGCACGCGCAGTCGCACCATCTGGGGCAGGCATTGTTGGCGTTGGAACACACCGCGCACGAATTGGCCGGACAGCCGTTTAACCTCAACAGTCCGAAACAAATCGGCGAAATTTTCTTTGAAAAACTCGGCATGCCCGTGGTGAAAAAAACCAGTAAAGGCGCGCCGAGCACCGACGAAGAAGTGCTGCAAAAACTCGCCGAGGACTATCCGCTGCCCAAAGCCATGCTCGAATACCGTGGCCTGTCCAAACTCAAATCCACCTACACCGACACGCTGCCGAGCATGATCGAGCCGAGCACGGGGCGGGTGCATACCAATTACGCGCAAGCGGTCGCAGTGACCGGACGCCTGTCCTCGAACGAACCGAATTTGCAAAACATCCCTGTGCGCACCGAGCTGGGGCGCAAAATCCGCACCGCCTTTATCGCGCCGCCGAATAGCGTCATGATGTCGGCCGACTACTCGCAGATCGAACTGCGCATCCTCGCGCATTTGTCGCAAGACCCCGGGCTGCTGGACGCATTTCGAGATGGCGACGACGTACACGCGCGTACCGCCGCGCAGATTTTCTCCGTTGAGCTGAAAGACGTTTCGTTTGACCAGCGGCGTATGGCCAAAGTGATCAACTTCGGCCTGATTTACGGCATGAGCGCGTTTGGTTTGGCGAATAACCTCGGTATTTCGCGCACCGCCGCGCAGCAGTATATGGATCAATACTTCATCCAGTACCCATCCGTGCTGCAATTCATGGAAACCACCAAACAGTTCGCGCGCGAGCATGGCTATGTGCAGACGCATTTTGGCCGCCGCCTGTATCTGCCCGATATTCACAATCGCAATGCAGGCAAACGCCAAGGCGCCGAACGCGCCGCGATCAATGCGCCGATGCAGGGTACGTCTGCCGATCTGATTAAACTCGCCATGGTGCGCGTGCAGCGTGAATTGGACGAGCGCAAACTCGGCGCGAAACTCATCATGCAGGTGCATGATGAACTCGTGCTCGAAGTGCCGGAAGCCGAGGTCGAATTGCTCAAAAAACTGATTCCCGAATGCATGGCGAATGTGGCGCAGCTCTCCGTGCCGCTGGTGGCTGAAGTGGGCGTGGGCGATAACTGGGAAGCGGCGCATTGAGTGATTCCGATCATGCATTCATTGTATTGAGGCGAGCGCGATCATGATTCAAGTTAAAAGCCCACAGGATATGAAACGTTTGCGCCGTTTGGCTTTATCGGCACAGGGTTTGCTCCAAAAACAGCCCTACGGTCGTGGCTTAGCGGGCGTGCGTCAAGCGATCCAGCACATCGGCTATGTGCAGATTGACACCATATCGGTGGTCGAGCGCGCGCATCACCATGTGTTGTACTCGCGCGTGCCCGATTTTGACGTTGGCATGATCAATCAGGTCTTGCAGGAGGGCGATGTTTTTGAGTATTGGGCGCATGCGGCGGCATTTTTACCCATGACGGATTTTCGCTTTTCCTTGCCATACAAACAGGCGATCAAAAGTGGTCAAACCCATTGGTATCGAACCCGTGATACGCAATTGATGCATGAATTATTGGCGCGTATTCGTTCCGACGGCCCGATTCGCTCGCGAGACGTTGAGAGTAGCCGCTCCAAAAGCAGTGGTTGGTGGGACTGGAAGCCAGCCAAAAAAGCACTGGAGCAGTTGTATATGGAAGGTGACTTGATGGTCAGTCGTCGTGAGGGATTCCAAAAAGTCTATGATTTGACCGAGCGTGTATTGCCTGCGGATGTGGACACCCGTATGCCCACTATGGCCGAATTTGCCGAACACATGATTGATCAGCAACTGCGCTGTCATGGCGTGATTTCACTCAAAGGTTTGAGCTATCTGCGGCGCAGCACAGCGCTGCGTGAGGCAATCAAACATTCGGTTAATGAGCGCTTGGCGCAGCGGACAGTGGAGCAGATACAATTGAGCAGTGGCGAGGTGTTGATTGCGCCGACAGGAGCGTTTGAGCGTCCGCTGCCCAAAGTGAGCAACCGCATGCGCATACTCTCGCCATTTGATAACAGTGTGATTCAACGCGATCGGCTTAAGGCTTTGTTTGACTACGATTATCAAATTGAGTGCTATGTGCCGGAAGCCAAACGTCAATATGGTTACTTCTGCCTGCCGCTACTCTACCGCGATGCGTTTGTCGGGCGGGTTGATTGCAAGGCGCATCGAAAAGAACGCTGTTTGGAAGTCAAAGCCCTGTATTTTGAGTGGCATGAGCTGGAAGAAGATGCGCTACTCAATGCGTTTGTCGAGGCAATCCATGAATTTGCGCGGTTTCAGCAATGTGAGCGTATTGCTTTAGGTAAAGTCCAGCCGCCGCACTTGGCCGAGCCTTTGCGTGCGGCGCTAACGTTTTGACGCATAGAGGAACCATAAAAATCTTAATAAACTGAGGGTTTTTACAATGAACAATACGAAATTAAATCGGGATAATTGTTTTTTGTCGCGTGATTTAGATATATGTAATGATCGCGGAGAGCTTGTCGCAGTAGCTACGATACTGATCGGAAAGCCAGTTGAAGATAATGACAGTGCATGGTCGTGTAGTTACAGTATTTCAGGCATCGCCGAACTGAATGACTCAACCTATCGTGTAAAAGGTATTGATTCAATTCAGGCACTTTTTGGGGTATTCTCGGTGATAGAAGGTACTCTTTCTAGCACACAAATTGTTCAACAAGGTTTGCTGCAGTGGTGTGGCAATAATAAAGCTCCCTTCTTACGATAAACGTAACTCTTCTATCCAGAAGGTAGGGTGGGTAAACTCGATTGCCCGCCCCATGTTTCAAAAAATAATGGCGCACAAATCAATTTTTGCACACCCTACAGTTAAAACCAGATAACCGGTGAATACCTCAAAAATACGGATTGCGTTTTCTAGGGTGCATTTCGGGGTTTGCTCGCTTTTACTCAAAAAAATCAAGGCGATAAGCCCTCACAAAACGTATAATAACGACTATTCAAATTGCCCTTTCACCCGTATTTCTTAGGAAATCTCATGTCTGTGATTACGCTTTTGCACGGTTCGCGTGCGCTCTCTGGTTTTCGTGTGTCCAATCTGCTGGGTAAAATCGCACCGCAGTTCCCGCAAATCGAGGATATTCAGTCACGCTTTGTCCACTATGTGTGGTCGGATGCGGCTTTGTCTGAAGAGGACTTGACCATTTTGCACGGCTTGCTGGCGTATGGTGAAGCGCACCAAAGCAACGCATTTGACGAGGTGAGCTTGACCGTGGTGCCGCGCATCGGCACGATTTCGCCGTGGGCGAGTAAAGCCACGGACATTGCGCACAACGCGGGTCTGACGCACATTCGTCGCATCGAGCGCGGGATTGAGTATGGCTTGGTACTGGGCAAGGGTTTGCTCGGCGGCAAAAAAGCCTTGAGCGCAGATGAGCTGGCGGCGGTGGCGCAGAGCATGCACGATCGCATGACGGAGTCGTGGTTCGCGGGCGAGTATGACGGGCATGAGTTGTTCCTCGAATTGCCGAATCAGCCGTTGCAAACGATTCCTCTGTTGAAAAATGGTAAATCGGCGCTGGCTGAGGCCAATGTTGAATTGGGCTTGGCGCTGTCCGAGGATGAAATGGATTATCTGGTCGATGCGTACCAAAAAGTTCAGCGCGACCCGACCGATGTGGAATTGATGATGTTCGCGCAGGCGAACTCGGAGCATTGCCGCCACAAAATTTTTAACGCGGACTTCATCATTGATGGCGAACAGCAGCCGATGAGCCTGTTCAAAATGATTCGCAACACGCACCAGTTGCACCCTGAGGGCGACGTGGTGGCGTATGACGACAATGCGGCGGTGATGCAGGGCGCGGTGGTGGAACGTTTTTACCCCGACGCGAACGGTGTGTACCGCAGCAATACCGCGTTGACCCATACCTTGATGAAGGTGGAAACGCACAATCACCCGACCGCGATTGAACCGTTCGCCGGAGCGGCGACGGGTTCGGGCGGGGAAATTCGCGACGAGGGCGCGACCGGACAGGGCAGTAAGCCAAAATCCGGCTTGACCGGCTTTACCGTGTCCCATCTGCATTTGCCCGACGCACCGCGTCCGTGGGAGCAAAAATATGGCAAGCCGGAGCACACCGCCAGTCCGTTGCAAATCATGTTGGCTGGGCCGATTGGCGGCGCGGCGTTTAACAATGAATTCGGCCGCCCGAATCTGACCGGCTATTTCCGCACATTTGAGCAGCAGGTCGGCGATGAGGTCTACGGCTATCACAAGCCCATCATGATCGCAGGCGGTATGGGCAATATTGATGCGCAGCACGTTGGCAAGCGCGATTTGCCCGAAGGTGCATTGCTGATTCAACTCGGCGGCCCGGGCATGAAAATCGGTCTCGGCGGTGGCGCGGCTTCGTCCATGAACGCGGGTGCGAACAGCGCGAAGCTCGATTTTGATTCGGTGCAACGCGGCAACCCTGAAATCCAACGCCGTGCGCAAGAGGTCATCGACCGCTGCTGGCAACTCGGCGCGGACAACCCGATTCTGTCGATCCACGATGTCGGCGCGGGCGGTATTTCCAATGCCTTCCCTGAGATTGTTGACGGCGCGAAAAAAGGTGCGATTTTTGATTTGGCGAAAGTCCAGTTGGAAGAATCCGGCCTGTCGCCACGTGAAATCTGGAGCAATGAGGCGCAGGAGCGCTATGTGCTGGCGATTTTGCCGCAGCATTTGGATTTGTTTGCGCAGATGTGCGAACGTGAGCGCTGCCCGTTTGCGGTCATTGGCACGGCCACTGCCGAGCGGCAATTGCAAGTTTTGGATACACGCGAGGGCGTGGTCAATCCGCAAGATCCCGTGCAAATGCCGATGGAAGTTTTGCTCGGCAAACCACCCAAAATGACCCGTGATGTACAGCGCGTGACGCAGAACAGCACGCCGGTGGATGTGGTCGGTTTGGATTTGAACGAGGTCGCGCTGAACGTATTGCGCCATCCAACCGTGGCGAATAAAAACTTCCTGATTACCATTGGCGATCGTACCGTCGGTGGCTTGACCGCGCGCGATCAGATGGTCGGGCCGTATCAGATCCCGGTGGCCGACTGCGCCGTGTCGCTGCGCGACTACGCGGGTACGCTCGGTGAAGCGATGGCGATGGGCGAGCGCACGCCGCTGGCGGTGCTGGATGCGCCTGCGTCGGGACGCATGGCGATTGCCGAAGCGATTACCAATATCGCTGCTGCGCCGATTGAAAAAATCAGCCAAATCAAACTCTCGGCCAACTGGATGGCGGCTTGTGGTGTGGCGGGTGAAGACGCGAAGCTGTACGACACGGTCAAAGCCGTGGGCATGGAGCTGTGTCCTGAATTGGGCATTTCGATTCCGGTTGGTAAAGATTCGTTGTCGATGAAAACCACTTGGTCGGACGCGGGCGCGAGCAAAACCGTGAAATCGCCGGTGTCGTTGATCGTTACCGCTTTTGCACCCGTAACCGATGTGAACGCGACGCTCACGCCGCAGTTGCAACGTTCGGAGGAAACCACGCGCTTGTTACTCATCGACATCGCGGCGGGCAAACAGCGCATGGCGCAGTCCATCCTCGCGCAGGTGAGCGGGCAGGTCGGTGCGCTCGATGATGTGCCGGATTTGGACGATGCGCAGATGCTGAAAAACGCGTTTGCCGCTTTGCAGGCTTTGCGCGCGGCGGGTCATGTCTTGGCCTATCACGATAAATCGGACGGGGGCTTGTTCGCAGCGGCGGCGGAAATGGCGTTTGCCGCACAAACTTCGGTGGCGTTGAATGTCGACCTGTTGACCGTTGATCCAAACTCCGCTGATGCGGGTGACTTCAAAATCAATGGCGTGCAAATCGCGGTTCAGCGTGATGAGGCGTTGATGAAAGCCTTGTTCAACGAAGAGTTGGGCATGGTTCTACAAATTCGCAAAGACGACACCACCGCGGTGATGGATATTTTGCGCGCGCATGGTTTGGGCGCACACAGCCATATCGTCGGTCAGGTGATGGATGTGGCGCAGGAAAAAGCGGAATTCTCGGTGTGGCAAGACGGCGAGGCGAAACTGCAACTGCCGCTGGGCGTGATGCACGCCGCATGGCAGGAAACTTCGTTCCATATTGCCAAGCTGCGTGACAATCCGGCCTGTGTTGAGCAGGAGTACGGACGCGCGCCACAGGCCTTGACCCCGAAATTAACCTTCACACCGGATGCGGCCGTTTCTGCGCCGTATTTGGCGATGAGTGCGAAGCCGAAAGTCGCCATTTTGCGCGAACAGGGCGTGAATGGTCACGTCGAGATGGCGGCGGCATTCACGGCGGCCGGTTTTGAAGCGGTGGACGTGCACATGAGCGATTTGCTCGCGGGGCGCGTGCATTTACAGGACTTTAAAGGATTGGCGGCGTGTGGCGGCTTCTCCTATGGTGACGTGCTGGGTGCGGGCGAAGGCTGGGCGAAAACCATTTTGTATCACGATGCGCTGCGCGATCAGTTCGCCGAGTATTTCGCGCGTCCCGATACCTTCAGCTTGGGCGTGTGCAATGGCTGTCAAATGATGAGCAATCTGAAAGGCATCATTCCGGGGGCGGAACATTGGCCGAAATTCGTGCGCAACACCTCGGAGCAGTACGAGGCGCGTTTGGTGCAGGTCGAGATCACCGAATCACCGTCGATTTTATTGCAGGGTATGGCGGGAAGTGTGCTGCCGGTGGTGATTTCCCACGGCGAAGGACGCGCGAGCTATGCCGATGCGGCGGATTTGACCGCGGTGCAGGCGCAGAATAAAGTGGCTTTGCGCTATGTGGATGCGGCGCATCAAGCGACCGAAGTCTATCCGCAAAATCCAAACGGCGCGCCGCTGGGATTGAATGGCTTTACCACCACCGATGGTCGCGTGTTGATTATGATGCCGCATCCTGAGCGCGTGTTCCGTAACGAACTCTTCTCATGGAAACCGCAGGATTGGGCGAATTTGAACACCTCGCCGTGGATGCAGTTGTTCCAAAACGCGCGTCGCTGGGTGGGTTAAACTGAATGACGGGCATAAAAAAGAGGCGTTTTAAACGCCTCTTTTTGTATGGTAGATACTGCGATTACTTCCAGCAATCATTATCCAGTTTATCGCTCAAACCGTTGATGGTACGGCTTTTGAACACAGGATTATCCGAGCCGGATTTGAGCTGTGCGCTGTAATCTTTCCATGCGGCAATGGCGTATTTGGACAGCAGTAAAATCGCAACCAAGTTAATCAGCGCCATAAAACCCATGGACGCATCAGCCATATCCCAGACCAGTGGCAAGCTGCCGGTCGCGCCGAACATCACCATGCCCAGCACCATCAGGCGGAAAATCATCACCACGGTTTTGTTTTCCTTGATGAATTTGATATTGCTCTCGGCATAGGCGTAGTTACCAATGATCGAGGTGAAGGCGAACAGGAATACCGCGATGCCCATAAAGCCTGCGCCGCCGTTACCACCCATGTGGTAGTCAACTGCCGCTTGGGTCAGAGCCGCGCCTTTCGCACCGGTGCCCGGTACATAGGCATCAGAGAGCAAAATGATGAATGCGGTGGCGGTACAGATCACGATGGTGTCGATGAATACGCCGAGCATTTGCAACAGACCTTGATTCACAGGGTGCGGCGTGGAGGCGGATGCGGCCGCGTTGGGCGCGGAACCCATACCGGCTTCGTTCGAGAACAGACCGCGTTTGATGCCCATCTCCATCGCTTTTTTAATACCTGAACCGGCGGCACCACCAAGAGCGGCTTCACCGGTGAACGCGTGGCTCAAAATTGTGCTGATCACGCCCGGCAGGTGCGAAAAATTTACGATCAAGGCATAAAAGGCAATTAGCAAATAGGCAATAGCCATGACCGGAACCAAAATTTCCGCGACGCGACCAATCCGTTTAACCCCGCCGAAGATCACCACGCCGGATAAGGTAACGGTGATGATGCCGGTCAAGGTTTTGTCCAGACCAAAGCCGTTGTATAGCGCATCGCTGATTGAATTGCTTTGTACGGCGTTAAACACCAAACCAAAGGCCAGCAACAAACTCAGGGCAAAGGCAATGCCCAATGGACGCGAGCCTAAGCCTTGCTGAATGTAGTAGGCTGGGCCACCGCGATAGGTACCGTCGTCATTTTTGACTTTAAAAATTTGTGCCAATGTCGCTTCGACAAAGGCCGAGGCCATGCCCAGCCATGCCGTCACCCACATCCAAAAGACCGCGCCCGGCCCGCCAATGCTGATGGCCGTGGCGACACCCGCGATATTGCCCGTGCCGACGCGACTGGCCAAACCGGTGGCAAATGCTTGGAACGAACTGATCTGATTCGGGTCTTCGGGTTTGGCGAATGTGACCTGTGTCGCGCGTTTGAGTGCACGAAACTGTACGAAGCCAAAGCGCACGGTGAAATAGATTCCCACCGCGAGCAGCAGATAAATCAATACATAGCCCCAAAGGACATCGTTGATGGCGTTAATAATATTGTGCAGTGTCTGCATGTATTTCTCCTTTGTGGATGAAACGGCAATTATGGTTTTATTTTAATAACGGAGTACTGCTTTTGAAGGATCAATTTTGGTGCATTGAATTCAATGATGGGCAATATGAGATTAAATGAACCGAAGCAGGGCGCTAATTTACCATTTATGGATGAAATGTGTTTGTTATTTTTATGTAAATTTTGTTAAAAAATATATTTTTATGGCTTTTTTATAGAGTTATTTTTTATTTTTTAAGATTTTATTGAAAAAGAATGCTCGTTCGATAAAAAACAACCCCGCCAGAGGCGGGGTTGAAAATCAATCAACATTTGAATTACTGTGCGGCAGGCTGACCGACAAACACTTCCACACGACGGTTTTGCGCACGGCCTGCTTCAGTCGCATTGCTGGCGACCGGTTGAACCGAGCCTTTACCTT
>CAZCYS010000007.1:0-22623 GCA_964502825.1 uncultured Hydromonas sp.
CGATCTTTTGTGCTTCTATGACGAGATTGAGCAGCGAAACGGTGTAATTGTGAAAATATTTGCCATCATGGCTGGGGGTCATGATGACCGGGAACATGTCTTTTAGCGCGGTTACGGGCAACATACAGCGACACTCCAAATGGATATTGAAAGTGAGTGAGTATAGCCGATCCAAGATATTTTCTATAGCGTTTTTGGCATGGATTCACCTACGGATAAGGCCTATGAGCGTTATGACGCCATTACATTAACGCATCACTCAGGCTCTATGCCCCCTCACAGTAGTCCTGTCACCAAACCCAAACCGATCAACACCAGCAATACCGAAACCAGTCGTTGTATCGTGCGTAGTGTCACTTTATGCAGCAGCTTGGCGCCCAGATACGCACCGACAAAAGCCGAGAACGAGGCGGACAAGACCATCGTCCACTGAACATTCGCCGTGTTTGCCGAAAAACTCCAGCCATACACCAGCATCCGCGCGACATCGACCAGCACCGCCAGCACCACGCCGGTAGCGATGAAGCGTTGCGAATCCAGGCCGGATTTGATTAGAAACATGCTGCGAAATGCGCCTTGATGCCCCGACAGTCCGCCAAAAAAACCACTGAGCGCGCCGCCCAGCGGCAAATAACGCGCATCAAAACTCATTTTGGCAAAGCGCGGCGACAGCTCCAGCCAGACAAAGGCCAAAATCAGCACGCCAATGATGAATTTCACCACCGATACCGCGAACTCACGCCCGAGCCATTGGTATTCAAACAAGGTGGGCAAACCCGACAGCATATTGAGCAGCCATGCGCCGAGCAATGCGGCCAATACGGCGGGCGCGCCGAAACGCCAGACCACCGAGCAGTCGGCTTTTTTGCCCACCAAAGCCAATTTGAACAAATTATTCGCCAAATGCACGATGGCGGTCACGGCAATCGCCACCTCCACCGGCAAAAACAAGGCGACCACAGGCATGAGCAAAGTTCCCAGGCCAAATCCTGAGAAAAAGGTCAAGCACGAAGCGAGCAATGCCGCCAACGACACCCAAAACAGTTCCATTTAACCAAGCTCTCCCAATAAATGCATCAAGCCCATCTGCGCACTGCGCGGTTTGACCTGACGGCTGCTCGGTTTACGCCGCGTGTAGCCACCCTCGCCGTTCATCTCCCACGTCTGCTGATTGTCACTCAGATAGACGCGCAGACCTTCGTGAATCACGCGTTTTTTGATTTTTCTATCCAATATCGGAAACGCCAATTCGATGCGTTTGAACACATTGCGCTCCATCCAATCCGCGCTGGAGAGGTAAACATCCTCGCGCCCCTGCGCGTAGAAATAAAATATACGGTGGTGTTCCAACACGCGCCCGATGATTGAGCGCACACGGATGTTTTCCGACAGCCCTTTCACGCCTGGGCGCAACAGGCAAAAACCGCGCACGATCAGATCAATTTTAACACCGGCTTGCGAAGCCTCGTACAGCGCGTGAATGATCTGCGGCTCTTGCAGCGAATTCATTTTCGCGATGATGCGCGCCTTGCCTCCGGCGCGCGCGGCCTCGGTTTCGGCACGAATACGCGCCATGATATTGCTGTGCAGGGTAAACGGCGCTTGCCACAGATGCGTCAGCGTGCGCGCTTTGCCCAATCCGGTCAATTGTTTAAACACCTCGCTCACATCGTGCGTGATCTCAGGATTCGCGGTCAACAGGCCAAAATCCGAATACAGCCGTGCGGTTTTCGGATGATAATTGCCCGTGCCCAAATGCGCGTATTTGCGCAATTGTCCTGCTTCGCGCCGCACGATCAGCAGCGCTTTGGCATGGACTTTGTAGCCGACCACACCGTATACCACATGCGCGCCGACCTCCTCCAATTTCGTCGCCCAGCCGATATTAGCCTCCTCGTCAAAGCGCGCCATCAGCTCGACCACCACCGTGACCTCCTTGCCATTTTGCGCTGCGCGAATCAGCGACTGCATCAGCTCCGAATCCGTCCCCGTGCGGTACACCGTCATCTTGATCGCCACCACATTCGGGGCATGCGCCGCATCATTCAGCCACTCGATCACCGGCGCGAACGATTGGTACGGATGGTGCAGCAGAATATCGCCCTTGCCGATGGCCTCAAAAATATTGCTACCTTTGCTCAGCTCTTTATTCACGCCCACGCGATACGGGGCAAATTTCAACGCGGGCTGATCGACCCAATCGGGCACCTGCATCAGCCGTACCAAATTCACCGGCCCATTGACGCGATACACGTCGTGCTCATCCAAGCCAAATTGTGCGGTCAGGAACGCAGCCATCGCCGGTGAGCAATTGTCCGACACCTCCAAACGAACCGCGTCACCAAAGTGTCGGTGCGGCAATTCTCCTTGCAAGGTGGTGCGTAGATTGGTCACTTCCTCTTCATCGACAAACAAATCGGAGTTGCGCGTCACGCGAAATTGATAACAGCCCAACACATTCATGCCGATGAATAATTCGTGCATGAACTCATGCAGCACCGAGGACAAAAACACAAAGCCGTATTCCACATCAACCAATTCCTGCGGCAGGCGAATCACGCGCGGTAACACGCGTGGCGCTTGCACAATCGCTGCATCCGCATGGCGGCCGAAGGCATCTTTGCCCTCCAGCTCCACCGCGAAATTCAAACTTTTATTCAAAACTTTCGGAAACGGATGCGAGGTATCCAAACCAATGGGCGTGAGTACCGGCATCAGCTCACGCAAAAAGTATTGGTGTATCCATTCGCGCTGCTCCGGTGTCCACGTCGCGCGACGCAAAAACCGAATGCCCTGCTCAGCCAACTGCGGCAAAATCATCTGATTGAGCACTTGATACTGCTCATCCACCAGTCGATGTACCTGCGCGGACACCAGCCGATAGGTCTCCTGCGGGGTTTTGCCATCAACGCTGACGGAGGACGACTGAGCGCGAATTTGCTCCTTGATCCCCGCCATACGAATCTCAAAAAACTCATCCAAGTTACTCGACACGATGCACAAAAAGCGCAAGCGCTCCAGCAAAGGCACGCGCTCATCCTGCGCCTGCGCCAGCACCCGCCGGTTAAACGCGAGCAGGCTCAGTTCACGGTTCAGATAGTTTTTTGCGGGCAATGGCATTTTGCTCATGGGGGATTTGGTGGCGGTTTTAATCATGGCACTCACTAAAATTCATGGTTTTAGCCTACATTATGTGGGAAATCAGCCGTATGCAATGTGACAAATTCATGAAAAGCCCGCTGTGGCGCATCAGATACATCGAGCGCAGATCGCGAGCCCGTTGCGTTCGGAACAAAGACCATCGTGGTATGATGACACCTTGTTATCTTTTTGATTTTGTTTGTATTGCATATGTTACCCCAAATTTTCCATTGGTTTGAATCGCGTATTGACGCCTACCCCGATACCGAGCCAACACCGCCCAAATCCGGCCTGTTTCCGTTCATCTGGTCATGTTTGGATGGCTTGCGTGGCTGGCTGCTCGCCGTCATTATCTTGACGGCGGGCATCGGCGTATTCGAAGCCTACCTGTTTCAAATGATGGGCAAACTGGTGGATTGGTTGACCACGCTCTCGCCCAACGAGCTGTGGTCGCAAAAGCGTTACGCGCTGCTGTTGATGTTTGGCCTGATTGCTTTTAGCCCGCTGTGGATTTTCGCCCAGTCGGCGCTGCGTTTTCAAACCGTGCAAGGCAATTTCCCCATGCGTCTGCGTTGGAATTTTCACCGTTTGATGCTTCAGCAAAGCCTGAGCTTTTACCAAGACGAATTCGCAGGTCGTGTCTCGGCCAAAGTAATGCAGACCGCGCTGGCCGTGCGCGATACGATCATGATCTGTGCCGATATGCTGGTGTATGTCTTGGTGTATTTCCTGACGATGGGCGTGATTTTGGCAAGCTTTGATGCATGGCTGCTGTTGCCGTTTGTGCTGTGGATCGTCTCCTTTGGCTTGGGCATGCGCTATTTCATCCCCAAACTGAAAATCACCGCCGAGGCGCAGGCCGACGCGCGTTCACTCATGACCGGTCGCGTCACCGATGCGTACAGCAACATCACCACGGTGAAGTTGTTCTCACACGGCAAACGCGAATCCGAATACGCCCGCAGCGCGATGCGCGAATTCATGGGTACGGTGTACGCGCAAATGCGTCTGGTCACGAAACTCGAATTCGTCAACCATACGCTGAATATGCTCTTGGTTATTTCCACCGCCGGTTTGGGCTTGTGGCTGTGGCAAAACGGGCAAATTCAGGTCGGCGCACTCGCCGCTGCGACCGCAATGGCGCTGCGTCTGAACGGCCTGTCGCACTGGATTATGTGGGAAACCGCGCAGCTATTCGAGCAGATTGGTACGATTCAGGACGGCATGAACACATTGTCCAAACCGCACACGGTACTGGATGCACCGGCGGCACAGGCGCTAAGCGTATCGCGCGGCTTGATTGAATTCAAAGACGTGACCTTCCGCTACGATGAGAAAAAACCGCTGTTGACGCATTTGAACCTGAACATTGCGCCGGGCGAAAAAATCGGTTTGGTCGGACGCTCCGGCGCGGGCAAAAGCACCATCGTCAATCTGCTGCTGCGTTTTTACGATTTGAACGAAGGGCAAATTCTGATCGACGGGCAAAACATCCGCGAGGTCACGCAAAACAGCCTGCGCCAACAAATCGGCATGGTTACGCAAGACACTTCGCTGTTGCATCGCTCGGTTCGCGACAACATCGTTTACGGCAAGCCCGACGCGAACGATGCCCAAATGATGCTCGCGGCGCAACGCGCACAAGCGCACGACTTCATCCTGCAACTGACCGATGCCAAAGGACGCACCGGTTACGACGCCCACGTTGGCGAACGCGGCGTCAAGCTCTCCGGCGGTCAACGTCAGCGCATCGCCATTGCTCGTGTCATGCTCAAAGACGCACCGATTCTATTGCTCGACGAAGCCACCAGCGCGCTCGACTCCGAGGTAGAAAATGCAATTCAGGAAAGCCTGTACGAGCTGATGGAAGGCAAAACCGTAATCGCCATCGCCCATCGTCTGTCCACCATCGCCGCTATGGATCGGCTGATCGTGCTCGACCAAGGGCAAGTGATTGAGCAAGGTACGCACCATGAACTCTTGGCGAAAAACGGCTTGTACGCGCGACTGTGGGCGCATCAAAGCGGTGGATTTTTAGGCTCGGAGTAATTCATCACAAAAAATAAGGCGGGGATTTTCCCCGCCTGTTTTTTGCCATCATCGACACCACGCATTACCCACAGCCACTCAATGCACCGCAGAGTTGGTCGGGCACACCGTTCCATCGCTCAGATGCGCGGGCGGATTGCTCGGCGGACGATACACAATCCCCTCATCCTCCCATTCCGGCTGCAAGGTGATGTGCTCGATTTTATGCTTATCACGTAGCATCAAGCGCGCCGATTCGAGCAAAATCGGCCAGCGCACATCGTGCTTGAGCGTCACGTGCGCAGTCAGCATCGGATGATCGGGCGACATATTCCAGATATGCAAATCATGCACCGAGGCAATGCCCTCCACATTTTGCAAATCCCTTCCTACGCCCTCATAGTCAATCTGATGCGGCACAGCATCCAGCAAATGCCAGCCCGACTCCTTGAGCAAACGCCAAGTCGAATTAAGTAACAATACCGCCACCAACATGGACAAAATCGGGTCAATCGGCAACCAGCCCGTGTACGAAATCACCAAACCTGCGACAATCGCCGCCACCGAGCCGAGCAAATCACCCATCACATGCACCAATGCCGCACGTGCATTCATCGACGTTTGGTCGCGCATGATTAACCACGCCACCAACAGATTCACAAACAAGCCCAAAGTCGCCACCAACGTCACCGTTTCACCCGCAACCGGCGTTGGCTCAATCAAACGACCCACCGCTTTAAACACAATCCAACCGATAATCACCAGCATGAACAGCGCATTGACAAACGCCGCGACAATCTCCACCCGCGTGTAGCCAAACGACAGCTTCGACGACGCCGGACGCATCGCAAAGCGCTGCGCCAAATACGCCAGCCCAAGCGACGCCGAATCCGTAATCATATGCCCCGCATCCGAAAGCAAAGCCAATGAACCCGAGGCGAAACTCGCAATCACCTCGACAATCGCAAAAGCACCGGTTAAAAATAAAGCAAAGCCGAGGAATCGGCCTGCGTTGTAATGCATCTGATGCTGATGATGCGCATCGCCATCATCGTGATGATGAAACATCGACATAAACTTCCCCAAGATCCTTTAATTAAAAATTACTCAGCGTCCTCACCGATATGCTCCAGCATATTACTGAGCATCGCTCGAATATGCACATCGGTCAAACGGCAATACACATGTTTACCCACGCGCTCCGCATGCACAATGCGTGCGGCGCGCAACAAACGCAAATGATGGCTGATCAGCGACATACTCAAATTCAAATCCTGAGCGATTTCACCCACGCCTTTCGGCGCCTCAAAACACGCCAGCACAATACGCAAACGCGTCGGCTCACCCAGCAAACTGAACACATCCGCCAGCTGCTCAATATCCTGTGACTCATCCCTCATATTCGCACTCCTCAAACGGCAGTGAATTATACAACAATTGAACAATTATTCAACTGTTTGGCCAATATTTAGACGAAAAAATCGCCAGAGCGGGTATGAGATAAAAAATCATCGGGGTGGCGTTCATACGCCTCCAACATCAATGCACGGTAGTCCTCGGCATGCGCCGGATTCAATCTCTGGATGGTTATTTGACTCATTCAGTCTCCATAAGAAGAAAGGCTCGAAACCGAGCCTTTTTCTTTTTGTTAATCTTTATGTGCAATCTGCGCGATGGCTTCCACCTCAAACTTCGCGCCTTTAGGCAGACCGGCCACCTCCACTGTTGAACGCGCAGGGAACGGCTCGGCAATGTATTGCGTCATGATTTGATTGACCGTGGCAAAGTCGTTCAAATCAGTCACAAACAGGGTCAGTTTGACCACATCAGACAGATCGCCGCCCGCTTCGGTGAGGATCGCGGAGAGATTTTTAAACGCTTGATGTGCCTGCTCCTCAATGCTGTCCAGCAGCGCGCCACTGGCCGGATCCATGCCGAGTTGGCCGGAGGTGAAAACAAAGGCGCCAATTTTTACGGCTTGTGAATACGGGCCGATGGCTGCCGGTGCGTTGGTGGTGCTGATGATGCTTCTGGTCATAACGTGTGTCCTTTCAAGAAAAAATAAATCGCGCGGCTTATTGTACACGTTCCTCATGGTTTGGCAACATCGCGTAGGCGCGCTCCACTTTGGCAATACGGGTGAAATAGGCTTCGTACCAGTCACTTTTACCTTTGGCCTGCGCGATTTGATGCTCGGCGTGGTTTTTCCACTGCGCAATGTGCGCCAAACTGTCCCAGTACGACAGCGTGATGCCGAACCCATCCGCATCACGCGTGCTTTCCGCACCGAGGTAGCCGGGCTGCTGCGCGGCTAATTCCAACATACGTTGTGCCATGGCATGATAGCCTTCGTCATCGCGCTCAGTACGTTGATTCGTGAACATTACCACGTAATACGGTGGTTGCGGCGTATTGGCAAAACGCTCCATGAGGCTCATAGCGATTCCTTGGGCTTACTGTTCGTTGTAATTATTGAGCTTCGCACGGCGACGCGCGGCAACACCATCCGACAGAATTTGCAGCACTTTTTGCGAGGTTTCCCAGTTGATGCAGCCATCGGTGATGCTTTGACCGTAGGTGAGCGTTTGGCCTTCGACCAAATCTTGACGACCGCCAACCAAATTACTCTCAACCATCACGCCAAAAATCCGCTCGTCACCCGCCGCGAGCTGCTCGGCGATGTTTTCACATACTGGCAATTGACGCTCAGGGTTTTTCTCGGAGTTCGCGTGCGATGCGTCAATCATGATGCGTTGCGGCAGACCGCCTTTGGCAATTTGCTCGCACGATATATTGACATTGGCCGCGTCGTAATTCGGGGTTTTACCACCACGCAGAATCAAGTGACAATCCTCGTTACCATTGGTTGAAACAATGGCGGAGTGGCCTGCTTTGGTAACAGACAGGAAATGGTGCGGGCGACGCGCGGCCTGAATCGCATCAATGGCGATTTTGACATTGCCGTCCGTGCCGTTTTTAAAACCGACGGGGCAAGACAAACCGGAAGCCAACTCACGGTGCACTTGCGACTCGGTGGTACGCGCACCAATCGCGCCCCAACTCACCAAATCGGCGATGTACTGCGGAGAAATCATATCGAGGAACTCAACCGCTGCGGGCAAACCCAATTCGTTGATTTCTAACAATAATTTTCGCGCCATGCGCAGACCTTTGTTGATATCAAAGGTTTGATCCAAATCAGGATCGTTAATCAAACCTTTCCAGCCAACGGTCGTTCGGGGTTTTTCAAAATACACGCGCATGACGATTTCCAATGTGTCTTTGTACTGCTCGCGAGCCACGACCAACTGTTTGGCATAGTCGATTGCGGCGGCCGGATCGTGAATCGAGCACGGTCCGATGATGACCACGAGGCGATCATCCGCATCGTGCAATATACGATGAATCGCCTCACGCGAGTTGTAGGTGATTTGTGAGGCCTGCATAGACAGTGGAAATTCGCGCATGATGTGCCCCGGCGGCGCAAGCTCATCAATTCGTTTAATCCGCACGTCATCGGTATTGATCTGCATGGTGTTTCCTTTTCACTTTAAAATAATTCAAAATCTAAAAAAATGGCACAAAAAAACCGCTAATCGGGCATTAGCGGTTTCGTTTATTTGGGTCGCACAAGGCTACCGAACAGATCCACCGCCAGTTCGTGTAAAGTGCCAGAAATAAAATGATTGTGCGTACAACATAAGGTAATTTTCTCCAAAGCCGCTCACATCTTTAGCAACGGAGCGGCGAACATATGTATTTATAGTCTTTTTCAAAACCAATTGCAAGCAAAAACTCACTTTAATGGATGATGTTTTTCAATCGCTGTGGTAAATCCGGCAAATCACAACGCCAATCACATCACATCTTTGGCGTAGGTCTCACGTGTCATATCACGAATATCCACGGTGATGCTCGCTAAATCAGGCAGCTTTGCACGCAACGCCTGCGCCATGCTGTGCGTCAAGGCCTGCTTTTGCTCAGCCGTGCGACCGCTCAACAAATAAATGATGATATGAATAAAACCGCTTTGCTGGAGCGGCTGCTCACCCAGAATAAAATCACTCACCTCGTGCGCACGGGTTTTCACATCTGCGGCCCCGAACAAGCCCGCACTCAGCATGACCTGATGTGCGGTGTGCAGCAGTTCGGCTTTATCCATTTTCGCCAATACGTTTGGCGTATATTCGATACAGCAATGCGGCATATTGAATCCTTTCCTTTATGATTGCTTCAAATAATCTTGCAGCCAAAATGCACCCAGTTGGGTTTTCACGTCCGAAACCCAACCGTTTTTAATCCACGTCATCAATTGACTCAAAGGCACGCGCAATACTTGCACAAATTCATTGTCATCCAACTGCTGTTCGCCCGCTTGAATCAGCCCTTCGGCCAAGTAAAAATGAATCACCTCGTCGCAGTACGCCAGCGCGTTGTGAATGTCAGTCACATGCGTGTAGCGTTCGGCACGATAGCCGGTTTCCTCCAGCAATTCACGCTTGGCCGTCTCCAATGGCGCTTCGCCCGCATCCTTTTTTCCTGCAGGAAATTCGATGAATACTTTGCGCATCGGATAACGATACTGACGCTCCAGCAGTACATCGCCATTCTCAAACAACGGAATGATCATCACCGCGCCGGGATGTTTAAGGTACTCACGATACGAGGTTGCACCATTGGGCAGTTGCACAGTGGCGCGATGGAGTTTTAAGTAATCACCCTCATACATCAACCGATCATCCAATGTTTGCTCAGCCAAGCCCTCCTCTTGTTCCAATTGTTCCAATTGCTGCACTTGGCTCACATCATACGCTTGAGTCATACACACCTCTTCATTCATCTAATAAAAAACGCGTGGACAGCCACGCGTTCAATTTTCAACTAATCACCATTAAGCGCGACGCCACAAATAGCGCCACGCAAACGCAGGAAATGCGGCCACAATAAACAGCAAAAAAGTAACCACATAGAACTGCCAGCCTTGCTTGTTGACCTGTCCTACCTGCGCTTCCAACAGTCGTCCAACTAAAATCCAGATCGCATAGGCAATGACAAATTCCAATACACGCACCCAAGCGGACTTGGATGATTTCAACAGCGGTATTGCAAACACACTGCGATCACCCAGCATAGGCAAAGTCGCCAATACCAGACCGGCGAGAATCACCCATATAGCCGACATATTCAATTAAACACCCAAACTTTTCAAGACCGCATTGACGGCCATTTGAATCAAGCCGTTTGGTAACACGCCCAATACAATCAGAGCCAAAGCGTTGACGGTCAAGACACCGTGCTGAACGGCTGAGAACTGAATCGGTGTGGTATTTTCCGGTTTATCGAAGTACATCAACTTGACCACACGCAGATAATAGAATGCACCGATGAGCGAGAACAGAACCGCCACCAAGGCCAGCTTGAACAAACCTGCATTAACCAAACCTTGAATCACCACGAATTTCGCCATGAAACCAACCAACGGCGGAATACCGGCCAACGAGAACATCACCAACAGCAGTAAGAATGCCAACCAAGGATTACGCTGGTTCAAGCCTTTGAAATCATCCAATTGATCCGCTTCAAAGCCCGCATGCGTCATCGCCAGAATCGCACCAAAGCTGGCCAGCGTGGTGATGGAATACACAATCACATAGTAGAACGCATGCCCGACACCCAATGCTGTGGTGTATGGATCAACACCCGCGCGCGCAGACAAAAAGCCCAACAGCACAAAACCCATGTGCGAAATGCCCGAATACGCCAACATACGTTTATAACTTTTTTGGCGGATCGCTGCCAGATTACCAAGAATCAAGGAGAGCACCGCCAAAACCGCGAACATTTGTTGCCAATCAATCGACAAGTGCGGCAAACCTTGGATAAACAAACGCACGACCATCACAAAGGCGGCAATTTTCGGCGCAGCTGCAATCATTAAAGTGACAGGCGTTGGCGAACCTTGATAAACGTCAGGAACCCACATATGGAAAGGAACCACACCCAGTTTAAACGCCACACCAGCGACCAAGAACACCAAGCCCATAATCAAAATCGGCATTTGCGTATCGGCATGACCACCCGCGACCTTATTCGCAATTTCCGTCAAGCTCAAGCTACCGCCAGTTGCACCGTACACCAACGACATACCAAACAACAGCAAACCGGAAGCAATCGCGCCCAGGATGAAATACTTCATCGCTGCCTCAATCGAACGCACATGGTCACGACGCAAGGCCACCAGCGCATACAGAGACAAAGCCTGTAACTCCAAACCCATATACAAAGCCAGCAAGTTATTGGACGAGATCATCACCAACTGACCGACCAATGAGAACAAGCTCAAGCTGTAGAACTCACCATTCAAAAAACCGCGCTCGACCGCATAACGCTGACCGTACACAAACGTCACTGCCACACAAATGAGCGAGAACATTTTGGCCAGGTTCGCCAACGGATCAGAGACGAACATATCATTGAACGCCATCAAATTGACGCCAGAGTGCAGCAAGCGAGCCGTTAAAACGCCTGCGATTGCCAAACTGATCAAGCTGACAACGTGAATGATCCGACGATACGCATCGTTGTGTGTCCCCAGTTCGAGTAATAATACCGCCGTTGCGAAAATCGCTAACACGATCTCAGGGTAAACAATGAAAAAATTTGGCATAACGTTTTAACCTCGTTCTAACCGATTAGAATTCTTAAAATAGCTGCTACAAAATAATTACTTAGGCTTCGTGAGCGCTTCATCAATTATGGCTTGACAGGCAATTTGCTTTGCGCCACATGCTGAATCAACTCATTCACTGAAGCATCAATGGTGCTCGTGAATGGGAATGGATACAGACCCATTGCCAATACAGCCACCGCCAATAAACCCAAGATCAACAGTTCACGACCATTGGCATCGGTCAATTCCGCCACATGATGGTTCGCAACCGGACCGAATACCACGCGTTTGTACATCCACAGTGAATAAGCAGCACCAACGATCAAGGTCGTGGCGGCAATCGCAGCGATCCAGAAATTGAACTTAGCCGCACCGATGATCACCAAAAACTCACCGACGAAGCCACTGGTAGCTGGCAAACCGGCATTGGCCATAGTGAACAACATGAAAAACGCGGCAAATTTCGGCATCGTGTTGACCACGCCACCATAGGCAGAGATTTCGCGGCTGTGTACGCGGTCATACATCACACCAATACAGAAGAACATAGCGGCGGAGACAAAACCGTGTGAAATCATTTGCAAAATCGCACCTTGCATCGCGACGTTATTTCCTTGACCCTGTTGGTTGAACATGAAAAAGCCCAAGGTTACGAAGCCCATGTGCGCGATGGACGAGTACGCCACCAGTTTTTTCATGTCTTTCTGCACCAAGGCCACCAAACCAACGTAGACCACAGCAATCAGCGACAAAGTAATCATCAGCGGAGCCAATGCATGCGAGGCATCCGGTGCGATTGGCAGAGAGAAGCGCAGGAAACCGTATGCACCGAGCTTCAACATAATCGCCGCCAACACCATCGAACCACCGGTCGGCGCTTCCACGTGCGCATCCGGCAACCATGTGTGCACCGGCCACATCGGCACTTTCACCGCGAACGCCATCAAAAACGCGAAGAACAATAATTTTTGCACCGACATCGCCAGCGGATAATCATGCCACGCGGCAATATCGAATGTGCCGGTTGCATAGCGCAGATAAGCAATGGCGATCAACATCAGCAACGAACCCATCAAGGTGTATAAGAAGAATTTAAACGCCGCATACACACGATTCGGACCACCCCAAACACCCACGATGATGTACATCGGGATCAAGGTCGCTTCAAAGAAGATGTAAAATAAAAAGCCATCGGTCACACCAAACACGCCGACCATCAAACCGGACAAAATCAAAAAGGCGGCATTGTACTGCGCCACTTTATTGGTAATCACTTCCCAACCGGCCAATACCACCAAAACGGTGATAAACGCAGTCAGAGGAATAAACCAAACGGACAGGCCGTCCACGCCCAAAGCATAGCTTGCGTTGATGCTGGGCAACCAAGAGTGTTGCTCAACGAATTGCATCGCCGCCGTTGACCCATTAAATCCGACGATCAGCGGAATCGTGATCAAGAAACTGACGATCGCACCGAGTAAGGCAACCCATCGCGCCAGACCATCACGGTCGCTGCGCCCTAAAAGCAGTGTCACCACACCAAACAAGATGGGAACCCAAATCGCTAAACTTAACCAAGGCATATGCATATCGCTACCACTTTTTAATATCGAGCCGACCTGCTGATCCAAACCACTGAACCGTAGAGTCGCCCCCAATCGTTAACTATTAATTACAAAACCCATGCCATTGACGGTACCAAACAATACCATCAAAGCGTCACAATAATAAACAAGAAGAAAATCACCCCGATAACCATCGCAAACGCGTACTGGTAAATCAAACCGGACTGGAACAAGCTCATCGCTTGCGCAAACACATTCACCACTTTTGCCGCACCATTGACGATCAAACCATCAATCAGCTTGCTATCCGACACTTTCCACAAGAACTCACCGATTTTACGTGCGCCACCAGCGATCACGGTTTCGTTGAATTTATCAAAGTAGTATTTGTTTTCCAAAATATTGTTGATGATCGGTGTTTTCTCTTTAATGGCAGCAGGAATGCTCGGTTTGACCATATAGAAGAAATAAGCCAACGCCACACCCGCCAAAGCCAACCAGAACGGAGCGGTCATCAAGGCATGCGTACCCATACCCACAGCACCACCATGTGATTCAAAAATATGTTTTAGCTCTGCCATCGCAGGATGGGCTTCGCTATCGACCGTGATGACACCTTTGAAGAAGTCGCCAAACAGCATCGGCTCTATGGTCAGGAAACCGATAATCACGGATGGAATCGCCAACAGAATCAATGGCAAGGTCACCACCCATGGGGATTCGTGTGGCTTGTCATTTGGCCCCAAGCCATGGTGATGCTCATCATGGCTGTCATCATGTGCATCGTCATGAGCATGGTGTGCAGATGCCTGCATCCAACGCTCCTTGCCATGAAACACGAGGAAATACATACGGAACGAATAGAACGCAGTGATGAACACACCGGCCAATACCGCAAAATAGGCAAAACCAGAACCGAACAGATGCGATTCAGCCGCTGCTTCGATAATCGAATCTTTTGAGTAAAAACCTGAGAAGAACGGCGTGCCAATCAAAGCCAACGAACCGAGCAATGAAGTGATCCAAGTGATTGGCATGTACTTACGCAAACCGCCCATATTGCGCATATCTTGATCGTGGTGCATACCGATGATGACCGAACCCGCACCCAAGAACAGCAAGGCTTTAAAGAACGCGTGCGTCATCAAATGGAATACCGCAACAGAGTAAGCCGACACACCCAAAGCCACGGTCATATAACCCAACTGCGACAACGTTGAATACGCCACCACACGTTTGATGTCGTTTTGAACAATACCCAGAAAGCCCATGAACAACGCAGTAACCGCACCAATAATCAAGACAAAGGACAAGGCGGTATTGGACAATTCAAACAGCGGCGACATGCGGCTGACCATGAAGATACCTGCGGTCACCATCGTTGCCGCGTGAATCAATGCAGAAATTGGAGTTGGACCTTCCATTGAGTCCGGCAGCCACACATGCAAAGGCACTTGCGCCGATTTACCCATCGCACCGATGAACAAACAGATACAAATGGTGGTAATCAGCATCCAGTCGGTACCCGGGAACAACATTTGCGCCAACTCTTCGCGCTTGGCAAACACCGCCGCATAATCCAAAGACCCGGCAAAAGCATAAATCAAACCGATACCCAAAACGAAGCCAAAGTCACCGACACGGTTGACCAAAAATGCCTTCATATTGGCAAAAATAGCGGTCGGACGGGTATACCAGAAACCAATCAGAAGATAAGACACCAAACCCACAGCTTCCCAACCAAAGAACAGTTGCAAGAAGTTGTTGCTCATCACGAGCATTAACATAGAGAAGGTAAACAAAGAAATGTATGAGAAGAAGCGTTGATAGCCTGGGTCATCCTTCATATAACCCATGGTGTAAATATGCACCATCAGCGAAACAAATGTCACCACGCACATCATCATGGTGGTCAGGTTATCAATCAGAAAGCCGACTTCCAATTTCAAATCACCGATTTGCCCCCATGTATACACCGAGCCATTGAACACATTGCCTGCACGAACGTCGTTAAAGACAATGAACGAGCCGATGAACGCAATCAACACACCCAGAATCGTCACGATCGCAGATGGCAAACGCCCAAGCTGTTTGCCAAAAATACCTGCCAAAATCGAGCCGACCAATGGCGCAAACGGAATGATGAGGTACAACGATTTCATTGTTTTCTCGCTTATTGTCTAATCTATCTAATACTTTTTACACCTCGGAGACGTCGTTTTGCCTGACGCATCCGATCTCAATTGCTACTGGTTCAAATCCGCATTAACCCTGCAAATTATCCAGTTTATCCATATCGACGGTATCCATCGTGCGGAACAATACCACCAAAATCGCCAAACCAATCGCCGCTTCAGCCGCCGCAACCGTCATAATGAAAAACACAAAAATTTGGCCAGAGACATCGCCCAGCATATGCGCAAAGCTAATAAAATTCGTATTCACTGCCAACAGCATCAACTCAATCGACATCAGCAAAACAATCATGTTTTTACGGTTCAGTACAATACCAACCACGCCGATCGCAAATAACGCCGCACCTAAAATCACATAATAAGACGTAGGCATCATGACTCCTGTGTATTAACTGACTTGACTGACTGGTCAACCAAAGTTTGTCGCGCATCAACATCCGCTGCTTCATTGACCATACGCAAACGATCTTGAGCGCGAGTTTGTGCTTGTTTGGATGGGTTTTGCTCTTTAGCACCCTTGCGATTGCGCAAAGTAATCGCCACCGCCGCTACCAAGGCAACGAGCAACACCAAAGCAGCCAACTCAAACGCCAAAGCATATTGCGTGTACAACACCTCGCCGATGCGACGGGTATTCGAACCGTCTTTTACCAGCATTTCCGCCGCATTCGGCTTGGCCGGACGGTGCAAATAGTGAAAAATCACGGAACCAATTTGTACAATCACCAATGCGCCCAAACCTAAGGCCAGCGCCAAGGTTTTCTTAAACCCTTCACGCTTTTTGACCGTATTGAGGTTGAGCATCATCACCACGAAGACAAACAATACCATCACCGCGCCGACATACACGAGCACCAGCAAAATGCCAAGAAATTCTGCCTGCAACATAATCCAAATGCCCGCAGCAGAAAAAAACGATGCGATCAGAAACAAGGCGGAGTGAACCGGGTTACGTGCCGTAACCACGGCGATTGCACAACTGAGCAATACCGCAGCGAACACGAAATAAATGATATTTTGAATATCCATCTCAAACTCTTTTCACATTAATACAATTTTAGCGTACGTCACACGACACGATTTAACGGTATTTTGCATCAGCCGCTTTAGCCGCCGCAATTTCCGCCTCATAGCGATCACCGACCGCCAGCAACATCTCTTTGGTGTAGTACAAATCACCGCGCTTCTCACCGTGGTATTCGAGAATAGGCGTTTCCACAATCGCATCCACAGGGCAAGATTCTTCGCAAAAGCCGCAGAAAATACATTTGGTCAAATCAATATCATAGCGCGTGGTACGACGCGAACCATCTTCGCGCTCAGCCAATTCAATCGAAATCGCCATGGCCGGACATACCGCTTCGCACAATTTACACGCGATACAACGCTCCTCGCCATTTTCATAGCGACGTTGTGCATGCAAACCGCGGAAACGCGGGGAAATCGGGGTTTTTTCTACGGGATAACGCAGAGTAATTTTTTCCTTGAAAAAATACCTTCCCGTGACTGTCATGCCGGTCAGCAGTTCGGTCAAGAAAAAACTTTTAAAATAATGTTTCAATGATGCCATAGTTTTCTACCTACGCTTATCTGTGTGCAGTTTCCGTTAAAGTACACTGTACTCTCAACTCATTTATTTCCAAATAGACAGTGGCGAGTGCAACCAAATACCGATGACCAACAACCAAACCAAACACACGGGTAAAAACACCTTCCAACCCAAACGCATAATTTGATCATAGCGGTAGCGAGGGAAAGTCGCGCGAATCCACAAGAAAAAGATGATGATCGAGCTCATTTTCAAGAGCATCCAAACAATGCCCGGAATGAACGACAAGAATGCAAACGGCGCGTCCCAACCACCCAAGAACATGATCGAGGTCAAAGCAGCAATCACGAACATATTGGTATACTCGGCCAAGAAGAACAAGGCAAAACCCATACCTGAGTACTCGGTCATGTGACCAGCCACAATCTCGGACTCGCCCTCGACAACGTCAAATGGGTGACGGTTGGTCTCGGCCACACCGGAAATCAAATACACCACAAACATCGGCAACAGTGGCAACCAGTTCCACGAAAGGAAATTAATGCCCATGCTGTTGAACATGCCCTTTTGCTGGGTTTCAACGATGCTGGTCAGGTTCAGGCTGTTCGATACCATCAATACCACGACGATGGCAAAACCCATGGCGATTTCGTACGACACCATCTGTGCAGAGGCACGCATCGCACCGAAAAAGGCGTATTTAGAGTTACTCGCCCACCCTGCCAAAATCACGCCATACACACCGATGGAAGCCACCGACATCACGTATAGCAAAGAAGCGTCAACATTAGAGATCACAAAATCTTGAGCCAGCGGAATGACCGCCCATACCGCAAACGCGGGCACCAAAACCATCAGCGGGCCAAGATAATACAATGGTTTATCCGCGCGGCTTGGCGTAATGATTTCCTTGAGCAGCAGCTTGACCACGTCGGCAATCGGCTGCAATAAACCATACGGACCGACTACATCGGGACCGATACGGCCTTGCATCGCACCAATGACTTTACGCTCAGCGTAGGTCAAATACGCGACGGAGAGCAGTACCGCAACCATCAAAGGCACGATGCGGATCAATGCCCACAAAACCGTCCACAGCGCGTCGCCAAAGGTAGCAACACCCCAAGTCGTGAATTGATTAATCAGCTCCATTATGCTCGCTCCACTGTTACGCTTGCGTACGCAGAACCCAAGGCAGCGGCCAGTGCCGTACCTGCTTGAATATCAACGACGTTATCCGCCAATTTTGGATTCAAAACGGCTTGCGCTTTGACGCTGTTCTCACCCTGCTTGACGATCACCCATTCCGGATCACCTGCCAAATCAACGGCCAAGCCCAAAGCCTGATACACATTGTCTGCCAAACCGACGACCAAACCATCTTGCGCCCATTTGGTTTTTTGCAAACTGCCTGCACGACGCACCACAGCATCCACGGCGTATGGATTCACACGTGTGCTGCGCACCCAGCCGTCAGCTACTTGTGCAGCCTGCGCAACGGCGCTTGAACCATTGGCCAAACGCGCTGGCAATTCTGCCAAAACAGGAGCAACCGCCGCACGAATATCATTCACATCGTTGGCGCTGAACGCTGGGGATTGAATATCCAAGCGCTCGCCCAAAACGCGCAATACTTTCCATGCCGGACGTGCTTCGCCCAGTGGTTTGACCACTGGATTGAATGTCTGTGCGCGGCCTTCGGCATTAACAAACGTGCCACCGGTTTCGGTAAATGGTACGGTTGGCAAAATCACATCAGCGGTGTCAGCCACCGCAGAGAAGTATGGATTCAGCGCAATCACAAAGGCCGATTTCAAAGCGGCTACGGCTTGCGCCGAATTGGCCGTGTCATTGGCGGGCTCAACGTTTAACGTGATATAGACAGCGCGCGGTTGTGCCAACATTTGTTGTGCGGTCAAACTGCCGTTTTGCGCGACCGCACCCACTGCGTACGCACCCACGGTATTTGCACCATCCACTGCCACGGACACAACGGCGCCGCATGATTGTGCGATGCGATTGGCCACGGCCAAAATTTGTGCGGCTTGCGGATGATTCATAGCGGCATTGCCAACGATAATGGCTTTGTTGCTCGCATGTTCATTGCGCAAATTGCGCGCGACTTGACCAGCAAAGTTGTCGCTTTGCGGATTATTCAGCTCGGCTTCAATCGCCAACAACTCGCTCAGCCATGAGGAGGCATTGACCGCTTTTTGATGAGCGCGCATGTACAGATCTTCGGCTTCATCACTCAACACATAAATATCTGCACGATTTTTCGCCGCTTGGCGCAAGCGCAGTGCGAGCAACGGGTGGTCTTGACGCAAATGCGCGCCAATCACTAAGCCAACGTGGGTTTCACCCAAACTCGGAATGGTTTGTGCCAAATGTGGGATGCCTTGCAAATGCGCATTGAAGCTGTCATCGGTTTGACGCAACTGAGTGTCAATGTGCGCACTGCCCAAGCCATTGATCAATGCTTTGAGCGCGTATAGCTCTTCAACGGTTGATTGCGGATGTGCCAAAGCACCGATTTGATCCGCACCTGCCTGACCTTTGCGGTTTTTAATTTGTTCGATGGCGTAGGTGAACGCTTCATCCCATGAAACGGTTTTCCACTCGCCATTGGTTTTGATCATCGGTTCGGTAATACGATCCTCCGAATTCAAACCTTCGTATGAGAAGCGATCGCGATCGGAAATCCAATGATCATTGACGGCTTCGTTAATCAAGGACACCACGCGCTTGACGCGATGATCTTTGACGTGTACGGCCAAGCTGCTGCCCCATGAATCGTGGGCGCTGATGGATTTGCGACGGGATAATTCCCATGAACGCGCAGAATAGCGGAATGGTTTGGACAAAATCGCACCGACCGGACACAGGTCAATCATATTGCCGGAGAGTTCGGAATCAATGGTTTTACCAACAAAGGTGGTGATTTCAGAATGTTCACCACGGTTGATCATACCCAATTCCATGATGCCCGCAACTTCTTGACCGAAGCGCACACAGCGGGTGCAATGAATGCAGCGCGCCATTTCTTGCATGGAAATCAGCGGTCCCGGATTTTTTGGCGCAACCACGTGCTTCTCTTCACCAAAGCGCGAAGTGCCTTTACCATAACCCATAGAGAGGTCTTGCAGTTGGCATTCACCACCCTGATCGCAAATCGGACAATCCAGCGGGTGATTGAGCAATAAGAACTCCATCACGTCGGCTTGTGCGGTTTTCGCTTTTTCAGAGACCACTTGCGTGCGCACGACCATATTCGGCGTCACCGGAGTGGCACAGGCAGGCAACGGCTTCGGTGCTTTTTCTACTTCAACCAAGCACATACGGCACGAGGCCGCAACCGATAATTTTTCGTGATAGCAAAAATGGGGAACGTACTTACCCACTTTTTTCACGGCATCCATGACCATGCTGCCCTCGGGCATTTCGATCTTGATACCATCAATTTCCATTTCAAGCATACGTCACCTTCAATTAACGATACGTGGGCACAACGCAGTTTTTGTGCTCAATGTGATAGGCGAATTCATCACGGAAGTGTTTCACAAACGAGCGCACCGGCATAGCCGCCGCATCGCCCAAGGCGCAAATGGTGCGCCCCATGATGTTACCGGCTACGGAATCCAACAAATCCAAATCCTCTGGACGGCCTTGACCTTTTTCGATACGATCAACCATACGCCATAACCAGCCGGTGCCTTCGCGACATGGGGTACATTGACCACAGGATTCTTCATAATAGAAATACGACAGGCGTTGCAACGACTTGACCATACAGCGCGTGTCATTCATCACGATCACAGCGCCTGAACCGAGCATAGAGCCAGCTTTAGAGATCGAATCGTAATCCATGGTGCATTCCATGATGATGTGCGCTGGCAATACCGGCGCAGACGAGCCACCTGGAATCACGGCTTTTAAATTGCCGCCGCGCACGCCACCGGCCAACTCGAGCAAGGTAGAGAACGGTGTTCCCATCGGTACTTCGTAGTTACCCGGCAGATTGACATCACCCGACACGGAGAAAATTTTGGTGCCGCCATTATTCGGTTTACCGATGTCCAAATACGCTTGACCACCCATTTTCAACAGGAACGGCACAGCAGCAAAGGTCTCGGTATTGTTAATCGTGGTTGGCTTACCGTACAAACCAAAGCTCGCAGGGAACGGTGGTTTAAAGCGCGGTTGGCCTTTTTTGCCTTCAAGCGATTCGAGCAAAGCGGTTTCTTCACCGCAAATATACGCACCATAGCCATGGTGTGCAAACAGGTCAAAACTAAAGCCCGAGCCGAGGATATTGTCACCGAGCAAACCTGCTTGACGCGCTTGCGCCAAAGCTTGCTCGAAAATTTCGTAGGCTTCAAAAATTTCACCGTGAATGTAGTTGTAGCCACGAGAAATGCCCATGGTGTAGGCGGCAATGGCCATGCCTTCGATCAGCGCGTGCGGATTGTAGCGAATGATGTCGCGGTCTTTAAACGTGCCCGGCTCGCCTTCATCGGTATTACACACCAGATATTTTTGCCCTGGGTATTGACGCGGCATGAAGCTCCACTTCAGACCGGTTGGGAAGCCCGCGCCACCACGGCCACGCAAAGCTGAAAGTTTCATTTCATTGATGAGGTCATCCGGCGATGTTTTTTCCGCCAAGATTTTTTTCAATACCTCATAGCCACCGCGCGCCACATAGCTGTCCAAATCCCAGTTGGATCCGTTTAAGCCCGCCAGAATCACAGGATTGATGTGTCGATCATGCAAACAGGTCATTTGTTCGACTCCCCTGACAATTGGTTGAGCAAAGCATCGATTTTTTCATTGCTCATGAAACTGCACATGGTGTGGTTGTTGTGCAAAAGCACCGGCGAATCGCCGCACGCACCCATGCATTCACCTTCTTTGAGGGTAAACATACCATCGGCCGTGGTTTCATTAAAATCAATGCCGAGTTTTTCTTTCAGATAGTCCGCTGCAGAAACGCCGCCGCTCAAAGCGCAAGGCAAATTGGTGCAGACGGTGATTTTATGCTTGCCCACCGGCTTGATGTCGTACATATTGTAAAACGTTGCTACTTCTTCCACCGCAATCGCTGGCATATCGAGTACCTGTGCGACTTCTGTCATAATTTCAGGCGAGACCCAGCCATATTCGACCTGCGCAATACGCAATGCGCTCATCACTGCAGATTGCTTTTGATCTGCAGGATATTTCGCCACTTCTATGGCGATTTGTTGTAATGCTTGTTCTGATAACATCTTCACGTGCCCCTATCTGTATTGTCTTCGATCAATCAGCGGTCAATTTCACCGAATACAATATCTTGAGTACCAATGATGGTAACCACGTCGGCCAACATATGGCCTCGGCTCATTTCATCCAATGACTGCAAATGCGCATACCCCGGCGCACGGATTTTCAAACGATATGGTTTGTTCGCGCCATCGGATACCATGTAAATACCAA
>CAZCYS010000008.1:0-3500 GCA_964502825.1 uncultured Hydromonas sp.
CTGCCCAAATCACACCCCCGCTTTATGGCGATGGGTGACGTGGACGAGTTGAACTCCCACATCGGTGTGCTGCGACAAAGCCTCAACACATCGCTCGAATCGGGGTTCGAACAAGCACTCGACACGGTGCTGGATAAAGTTCAACACCACCTATTTGAAATCGGCTCCGAGCTGGCCGTACCGGGCATGAGCTTTTTGCGCGCGGGTGCGCTCGAACACATCGAATGCTGGGCCGAGAACGCCAATGCGCAACTACCGCCGCTCAAAGAATTCATCCTACCTTCGGGCACACGCAGCGCCACACAAGCACACGTCTGCCGCAGCGTTGCCCGCCGCGCCGAACGAAGTCTGGTCACGCTGAACCAACTCGAACCCCTAAACGAAGCCAGCCTGAAATACCTCAACCGCTGCTCCGACCTTTTTTTCATCATGGCGCGTTTGCTCAACCAAAGCGCACAGGTCAGTGAGACCTATTGGCGTGGTAATAGCCAGTAAGCCCTCAAAAATGCATTCTGTGTGAATGTATAAAAACACAGCCCACGCTTTCGCGTGGGCTGTTTCTATCCGACTAACAATCGTCGATTTAGTCTTTTTTCACTTCTTTAAAGTCAGCATCAACCACATCTGCCGCTTGCGGACCACCTGACTGTTCATCGGCGGCGCCTTGCTCTGCTTGCGCTTTGGCTTGCATATCCGCGTAGATGGCTTCGCCCAGTTTTTGCGAAACTTTGGCCAGTTCTTCGGTTTTGGCTTCGATTTCTTCCTTAGTGCCGGTCGGGATGACTTCTTCCAAGGCTTTCAAAGCTTCTTCGATTTTGGCTTTCTCGTCTGCGCCAACTTTTTCGCCGTACTCTTCCAATGATTTTTTGGTTGAGTGAACCAAGGCGTCGGCTGAGTTTTTCGCATCAACCAATTCGCGTGCCTTTTTGTCCTCTTCGGCGTTCATTTCAGCATCTTTGATCATTTGCTGGATTTCGTCGTCGGACAAACCGGAGTTCGCTTTAATGGTGATCTTGTTCTCTTTGCCTGTGCCTTTGTCTTTGGCGTGTACGTGCAAAATGCCGTTCGCGTCAATATCGAAAGTCACTTCAATTTGTGGCACACCGCGTGGTGCAGGTGCGATGCCTTCCAAATTGAACTCGCCCAGCAGTTTGTTGTGTACCGCCATTTCGCGCTCACCTTGGTAGACTTTGACCGTTACTGCCGGTTGGTTGTCTTCCGCTGTTGAGTACACTTGGCTGAACTTGGTCGGAATCGTGGTGTTTTTGTTGATCATTTTGGTCATCACGCCGCCCATGGTTTCGATACCGAGGGACAATGGTGTGACGTCGAGCAACAGTACGTCGGTACGACCACCGCCGAGAACCTGACCTTGAATCGCAGCACCGACCGCAACCGCTTCGTCCGGGTTGATGTCTTTGCGCGCTTCTTTGCCAAAGAATTCTTTGACCTTCTCTTGCACTTTCGGCATACGGCTTTGACCACCGACCAAAATCACATCGTCGATGTCTGATACTTTCAAACCCGCGTCTTTCAATGCCACACGGCATGGCTCAATGGTGCGTTCTACCAAGTCTTCGACCAATGCTTCGAGTTTCGCACGGGTGATTTTGATCGCCATGTGTTTTGGACCGCTCGCATCGGCTGTGATGTACGGCAAATTGATTTCGGTTTGCGCAGACGATGACAATTCGATCTTGGCTTTTTCAGCCGCTTCTTTCAAGCGTTGCAAAGCCAATACGTCTTTGGACAAGTCCACGCCCTGCTCTTTTTTGAACTCGTCGATCAAGTAGCCAATGATGCGTTGGTCAAAGTCTTCACCGCCAAGGAATGTATCGCCGTTGGTCGCCAATACTTCAAATTGCTTTTCGCCATCCACGTCAGCGATTTCGATGATAGACACGTCAAATGTACCGCCACCTAAGTCATACACTGCGATTTTGCGATCGCCGCCTTCTTTTTTATCCAAGCCAAAGGCCAATGCGGCCGCAGTCGGCTCATTGATAATGCGTTTCACATCCAGACCGGCAATGCGGCCTGCGTCTTTGGTCGCTTGACGTTGCGCGTCATTGAAGTACGCCGGAACGGTAATCACCGCTTCGGTTACAGGCTCGCCGAGGTAATCTTCGGCGGTTTTTTTCATCTTGCGCAACACTTCCGCAGAGATTTGCGGTGGTGCCAATTTTTGGTCACGCACTTGCACCCAAGCATCGCCGTTATCCGCTTTGATGATCTCAAACGGCATTTGCTCGATGTCTTTTTGTACTTCTTTGTCTTCAAAACGACGACCGATCAAGCGTTTGATCGCAAACAAGGTATTTTTCGGATTGGTCACCGCTTGGCGCTTGGCCGAAGCGCCGACCAAGATTTCACCGTCGTCCACATACGCAATGATTGAGGGCGTCGTGCGCGCACCTTCAGCGTTTTCAATTACTTTCGGGGTGTTGCCTTCCATGATGGAAACGCATGAGTTGGTTGTACCCAAGTCAATACCAATAATTTTTCCCATTTTGAATTTCTCCATTCTGCCAATTAAATTTTTTCGTTGTGTTGAATGGCTGTTGTTACTTCAAAGCCCCTTCACCACGCCTTGTTCAATAGATAGCGACAGGAAAATGGATTTCAAGGGCATTTATGATGGAAAAGTGAAATTTTTTATCGATTGAGCTATTTACTCGCAACTGTCCGGAAAACAATGTAATCGCTTTCACACAAAGAAAAAGACTGAGCGCTAACGCTACAGTCTTTCGTCAATTATTTTCATGGCCACCCTCTCCCAAAAGTGGCGATGTGGCACAACGCCGGAGTAAAGCGCTACGCCGCTTTGGCAATGCGCCGCAAAACTGAATCCATCAGGCCATTGACCGCATCTTCGACATATTCAACAACCAAATTAAAAACAGTTTGATCGGAATAATACGGATCAGGTACTTCGGCATCATCGTAGTTTTGCGCATAGCGCATGATCAGCTCGATTTTATGACGGCAATGCTCCGGCGCCATGCTTTGCAACCGACGCAGGTTTTTCCAGTCCATCGCCAAAATCAAATCGAAGCGCTCAAAATCCTCTGGCGCGATCTGACGAGCGCTGTGCCCAATCAGGCTATAGCCGCGAAATGCGGCTGAATGCTGACTGCGCGAATCGGCTTTTTCACCGACATGACAGCTATGCGTGCCCGCTGAGTCGACGTATACTTTTTCAGTGTCTCCGGATTGAATCAATTTTTTTTGTAAAATCGCTTGTGCAACAGGCGAGCGGCAGATATTTCCGGTACATACAAACAAAATTTTTGTTTTTGTTGAGTCTGAGTTGACCATCTCAAAGCGCATATTGTCCTCCTAAAGATTGGCAAAACGGCGCATTTATCGAATAAGATTCAGGGTATCGGTAATCGTTTAAACACAAAGAAAGAAATCAAAAATCATTTGCATCCTTTGATTCATACGATTCGATTGCAAATCATGATCCAAATAGTCTTGATTTAAGCTCATGGATCAAA
>CAZCYS010000008.1:3600-22386 GCA_964502825.1 uncultured Hydromonas sp.
CGATTCGATTGCAAATCATGATCCAAATAGTCTTGATTTAAGCTCATGGATCAAATCTCGAGTTTTTGCGGCTTGCTCAAACTCTAAATTCTTAGCCAAATCAAGCATTTGCTTCTCAAGCTTCACAATCTCCTTGCCCAATTGAACCTCGCTCAGCTGGTCAAAACGTCCGTCCGTTCGATTCGGTTGACGTGGCTTATCAATTTTTTTCTTCGCATCGTTGTACACGCCGTCAATAATGTCTTTGACACGTTTTTGCACACCCTTCGGCGTGATGCCGTGTTCTTTATTGAACGTGATCTGCTTATTGCGGCGACGCTCCGTTTCATCCATCGCGCGCTGCATCGAATCGGTGATTTTATCGGCGTATAAAATCGCCGTACCATGAATATTCCGCGCCGCACGCCCGATGGTCTGAATCAACGAGCGCTCCGAACGCAAAAAGCCCTCTTTATCCGCATCCAAAATCGCCACCAGCGACACCTCTGGAATATCCAAGCCCTCACGCAGCAGGTTAATCCCCACCAACACGTCAAATTCGCCCAAACGCAAATCGCGAATGATTTCCACCCGCTCCACGGTGTCAATATCCGAGTGCAAATAGCGCACTTTCACCCCGTTGTCATTCAGATAATCGGTTAAATCCTCCGCCATGCGCTTGGTCAGCGTGGTGATCAGCACACGCTCGCCCAAGCCAACGCGAATGCGAATCTCGCTCAATACGTCGTCAATCTGCGTACTCGCCGGACGCACCTGAATTTGCGGATCGACCAAGCCGGTCGGACGCACGACTTGCTCAGCCACCGCATCGGCTTTCTCTTTTTCATAGTTCGCAGGCGTGGCTGACACAAACACCGCTTGGCGCATTTTGCCTTCAAACTCCTCGAATTTCAGCGGGCGATTGTCCAGCGCACACGGCAGACGAAAACCATAATCCACCAGATTTTCCTTGCGCGAGCGATCGCCTTTATACATCGCGCCCAATTGCCCCACCATGACGTGCGATTCGTCCAAAAACATCAAGGCGTCTTTGGGTAAATAATCAATCAAAGTCGGCGGCGGTTCGCCCGGCTGCGTGCCTGACAAATGGCGCGAATAGTTCTCAATTCCTTTGCAAAAGCCCACCTGCGCCAGCATCTCCAGATCAAAGCGCGTGCGCTCCTCCAAACGCTGAGCCTCCACCAATCGGCCATTGGCGTGAAAAAATTTCAATCGGTCGCGCAACTCATCCTTAATCGCCTCCACCGCGCGCAGCACCGTGTCGCGCGGCGTGACGTAGTGCGACGAGGGGTAAATCGTGAAGCGCGGCACTTTTTGCACCACTTTTCCGGTCAGCGGGTCAAACAACTGGATCGACTCGATTTCATCGTCAAACATGCTCAAACGCACCGCCAAATCGGCGTGCTCGGCGGGGAAAATATCAATCGTGTCGCCCCGTACGCGAAAAGTCCCACGCGCAAAATCCAGCTCATTGCGGTTGTACTGCATCGCTGCCAACTGGCGGATAATCTCACGTTGCGGAATTTTGTCATTCTCGCGCACGATCAAAATCATGCGGTGGTATTCCTGCGGATTGCCGATCCCATAGATGCACGAAACGGTACCGACAATGATGGTATCGCGCCGCTCCAGCAGACTTTTGGTCGCCGATAGGCGCATTTGCTCAATGTGCTCGTTGATCGCCGAATCTTTTTCAATAAATAAATCCCGCTGCGGCACATACGCCTCGGGCTGATAATAATCGTAGTAGGAGACGAAATACTCCACCGCATTGTTCGGAAAAAACTCGCGCATTTCCGAGTACAACTGCGCCGCGAGGGTCTTGTTTGGCGCCAGCACCAGCGCCGGTCGGCCGGTCTGCGCAATCACATTGGCCATCGTGTACGTTTTACCCGAGCCGGTCACACCCAACAGCGTCTGAAAGCTCAAACCATCGTTGATGCCCTCGACCAAAGAAGCAATCGCCGTCGGCTGATCGCCCGCCGGTGCAAACGGCTGGTGCAGCTCAAACGGCGAGTTCGGGTAAGTGATGATTTGCGTGCTCATAAAAATCCTTTGTTTAACGGTATATTGTATCACCGCGGTCAAATTTCAATGCCACCCAATATTCCCCCATCAAAACACTGCCAATACAACATCCTGATTTTCCACTGTTTTATCGCATTTTTTGCTTCAAAGCCGGTACAAACCTAGGTATAATGAATTGTTATTTTTCCTTAAACCTGATGAGAGCACATGATGTTTGAACACGTTGATGCCTATGCTGGCGACCCGATTTTATCCCTCGTAGAAACCTTTAAAAAAGATCCGCGCGAAACCAAAGTGAATCTGGGGATTGGTATTTATTATGACGATCAAGGCCGCTTGCCTTTATTGCCATCGGTGGTGAAAGCCGAAACGGCGTTGGCACAGCACTTGGAGCCGCGTCCGTACCTGCCGATGGAAGGTCTGGCCGCATACCGCACCGCCTGCCAAAATCTCCTGTTTGGCGCCAACAGCAATGTATTGGCGGAAAAACGCGTGGCAACGGTGCAAACCGTCGGCGCATCCGGCGCATTGCGCGTGGGTGCGGACTTCCTGAAGCGCTACTTCCCTGATGCGGATATGTATGTATCCGATCCGACGTGGGATAACCACCGCGCGATTTTCGAAGCCGCAGGTTTCACCGTCAAAACTTATCCGTATTACGACGCAGTGAGCGGTGGCGTGAAATTCGATGAGATGGTCGCTGCGCTCAAAGCCATGCCGAAAAACTCCGTGGTGTTGCTGCATCCATGCTGCCACAACCCGACCGGTGTGGACTTATCTAAAGAGCAATGGCAAGCTCTGGTTCCTGTCATCAAAGAAGGCGGTTTGATTCCATTCATGGACATCGCCTACCAAGGTTTCGGTGACAGCATTGAAGAGGACGCCTACGCCATCCGTCTGTTTGCCGAATCAGGCCTGAGCTTCTTCACCAGCAACTCGTTCTCGAAAAACCTGTCGTACTACGGCGAGCGTGCGGGTGGCTTGTCAGCGGTGTGTGTCAATGCCGAAGAAGCCGAGCGCGTATTGGGTCAATTGAAACTGACCATCCGCAAAATGTACTCCAGCCCTGCGTATCACGTCGCTACCGTAACCGCAAATGTCGTCAACGAAACTGAACTGCGCGCCCTCTGGGAAGGCGAAGTGAACGAAATGCGTGACCGCATCAAAGCCATGCGTCAAAAACTGTACGACGTATTGACTGCAAAAATCGCCGGTAAAGACTTTTCATACTTGATCAAACAACGCGGTATGTTCAGCTACACCGGTCTGTCACCGGAGCAAGTCGATCGCCTGCGCGAAGAATTTGCCGTGTATCTGGTCAAATCAGGCCGTATGTGCGTGGCCGGTCTGAACAGCGGCAATGTCGATTACGTTGCCGACGCGTTTGCCGCCGTGATGGCCTAATACCATTTGCCACGCCAACAACAAAGGACAGCTTAGCTGTCCTTTGTTTTATTCACAGTAATGCTGTCATGATTTTAGCGACGCACCACCAACGTCCCCGCCAACTTATCGTGCAAAGCCTGCTTTTTTTCCGTCCAGCCGGCCATCATGAAACCGATGTACAAAGTTATGACCGACAAAAATTTACCAAAATAGCGGATGAATGCCTGACCCAAGCTGATTCGCCCACCCTGCATATTGGTCACGCGCAGGCCGAACACGCTTTTGCCAAAAGTCGCTTGTTTATCTGACGACTCCATCAACACAAAATACAAGGTTGCCACCACCCCCGCAAACAGGGTAAATCCATCCGACGTCGTGTACGCCTCAGCGCTGTTCGCCGTCTGCTCCAATGTCACCCAGCCAAACATCCGACCGATCACCATCAACGGCACGCCAATGATCAATGAGTCAATCGCATAGGCAATCAAGCGCCGCCAGAATCCGGCATAGCTCGAGGGCGATACGGCACCATTATTGGGCAGTACATCAATCACCGATTGGTTTTGGAAATCAGTATTCATGCTGGTTGCTCCTTGAAAATAGGGTTGAAATGAACCGCCGCTTTTCAAACTTCAAACTACTTGATACTACTTTATACCGCCGCATCGGCATTCTCAGCCGATTTTTTGCGTGACGATTCCACCTGAAACACAACTTTTTGCTCAGCTTCGGAATAATCCACACTGACCACACCACCGTTTTTCAGCTTGCCAAACAGTAACTCATCGGCCAATGCTTTGCGAATCGAATCCTGCACCAATCGCGCCATCGGTCGTGCGCCCATGAGCGGATCAAAGCCTACTTTGGCCAGATGTTTGCGTAAGCCTTCAGAGAAAGCAATATCCACTTTTTTCTCGTGCAACTGATCTTCCAACTGCATCAAGAATTTATCCACCACGCGCAGAATGATGTCTTCATCCAAAGCTTTGAACGAGACAATCGCGTCCAGACGATTGCGAAACTCAGGGCTGAACGCGCGCTTGATGTCCTCGCTGTGGTCTTGGCTAACCGTAGTCTTGGTGAAGCCGAGTGCGTGTGTTTGCATCGCGCGCGCGCCCGCATTGGTCGTCATAATGATGATGACATTGCGAAAATCCGCCGTACGCCCGTTGTTATCCGTCAACGCGCCGTGATCCATCACCTGCAATAAAATATTGAAAATATCCGGATGCGCTTTTTCAATTTCATCGAGCAACAGCACTGCATGCGGCTTTTTCGTCACCGCGTCGGTCAGTAAACCGCCCTGCTCAAAGCCGACATAGCCCGGCGGCGCGCCGATCAGACGACTGACCGCGTGGCGCTCCATGTACTCAGACATATCAAAGCGAATCAGCTCAATGCCCAAAGTGAACGCCAATTGCCGCGCCAATTCTGTTTTACCCACGCCCGTTGGCCCCGTGAACAAAAACGAACCAATCGGTTTGTCGGTGTTGCCCAAACCCGCTCGCGCCATTTTGATCGCCGAAGCCACCGCGACAATCGCCTCATCCTGACCGAACACGGTATTTTTCAGATCACGTTCCAAATGTTTGAGCTTGGTTCGCGCGTCCACGCTGACCGATTTCGGCGGAATGCGTGCGATTTTCGCGATCAATTCTTCGATGTCGGCTTTGGTGATATTTTTCTTACGCTGCTCCACTGGCAAGACACGTTGCGCCGCGCCCGCCTCGTCCATCAGATCAATGGCTTTATCCGGCAAAAAGCGCTCGTTCATGTATTTATCAGACAACTCCGCCGCGGCAATAATCGCCGACGGTGCGTATTTCACCTGATGATGACTCTCGAATTGCGATTTCAGACCTTTCAGAATATCAATGGTCTGCGCCACACTTGGCTCCACCACATCAATTTTATGGAAACGTCGCGCCAGCGCCGTGTCCTTCTCAAACACGCGGCGGTAGTCCTCAAACGTGGTCGCGCCGATGCAGCGCAACGAGCCATTGGACAAAGCCGGTTTGATCAAATTGCTCGCGTCCATCGAACTGCCGTTGGTCGAACCTGCGCCAATCAGCATGTGAATTTCGTCCACGAATAAAATTGCGCCTTCATGCGCCGCCAAATCGTTCAGCACGTCTTTTAAACGCTGCTCAAAGTCGCCACGGTACTTGGTTCCCGCCATCAGCGCACCCATGTCCAAGGCGTAAATGGTCGCATCTGCCAAGACCTCGGGTACGTCGCCACGCACAATCTTCCATGCCAAACCTTCGGCAATCGCGGTTTTACCCACGCCCGCTTCACCCACCAGCACCGGATTGTTTTTGCGCCGACGCGAGAGTACCTGCACGGTGCGCAGCACTTCCGCTTCGCGCCCGATCAGCGGATCGAGCCGCCCTTCCTGCGCCATGCGGTTGAGATTTTGCGCATATTTGTCCAATGCGGTTTCAGCTTTTCCCTCGGTCGATTTGCCCTCGCCTGCGCTGCTGTGCGCTGCCGCAGGAGAGTCACCCGCATCCGATTTCGCCGTTTTGCGGATACCATGCGAAACGTATTGGGTCAGGTCAAGACGCTCGATGCCCTGTTTGCGCATGAAATACACCGCATGCGAATCCTTTTCGCCAAACATCGCGATCAACACGTCCACGCCGGTGACTTCTTTACCCTCATGACCGGATGACTGAACATGCACCACCGCACGCTGCATCACCCGCTGAAAGCCCATGGTCGGTGTGGTTTCCACCTCATCCGTCCCTTTGAGTACCGCCACGTTTTTGGCCATGAACTCTTGCAAATCCGCTTTGAGCAGCGCCATATTCACGCCCACCGCCTTCAGCGCATCGGCCGCCGGCGGATTGTCCAACAATGCGTAGAGCAAATGCTCCAGCGTCAAATCCTCATGACGCGCCTTGCGCGCCTCCACGAACGCCAAGTGCAGCGTCACTTCCAAATCATGTGCAATCATAGTCCCTCCAATACGCATTGCAGCGGATGCCCCGCCTCACGCGCAAACCGCGTCACACGAACCACTTTGGTCTCGGCGATATCACGCGGATATTCGCCACAAATAGCCTTGCCTTCATGGTGCACCTTGAGCATCACCACCTCAGCCTCATCGGTCGATTTGGCAAAGAAGCGCTCCAATACGGTGACCACAAAATCCATCGGCGTGTAATCGTCGTTTAATAGCCAAACTTGGTACATCGGCGGCGGAGCCACGACCTTTTTCCGCTCCAATTGCGCCACTTCGCCCTGCTCGGTTTGATTCGATTTTTTAGTAGCCATCTTTAAACAAACTCAAAATATTATCTCTTGACAATGCTTCCCCGAAAAGCAGGGATCTGTATACCATCTTAACCGAAAACCCAAGTCTTCGCAGGCTTGAAAAAATCAGCCCTCTTTGCGCAAAACCGCTTGAGCATACGCTTCAAGCCCATTTATAGAACCACTTTCGGTCAGTTTTATAAGTATTTAGGGGTAAATCGATTAAATTCAACGTTATCGCTTGACAAGCTTCGTAAAAGGGTAAACAATCGCTATATGCGTATGTAATTAAAGACGCAGTTAGTGATTCTCAAGGTTTGTGTGGGCAGTAACAAAGCGAAGCGTAAACAGAGGATGTATTTTATTTGTTTTTAAAAAGGATGGCTGGGTATGGCTACCGGTACCGTAAAATGGTTTAACAATAGCAAGGGTTTTGGTTTTATCACTCCTGATGGTGGTGGTGAAGATTTGTTCGCTCACTTCTCTTCTATCAATATGGATGGTTACAAAACTTTGAAAGAAGAACAACGCGTTAGCTTCGACATCGTTGATGGCCCTAAAGGCAAACAAGCCGCGAACATTCGTGAAGCATAATTAACTTCATGCTTGACTGAAAATGCCTGAACAATCGTTCAGGCATTTTTTATGGCGCACAAGCCACATCCAAGATACGCCACCCGCCTCTCCTCCCAAGATAAAGTCTCGTCCAGCCACTTCTGATTGTGCTATATTTTGGGCTATTCACGACAATTCGGCAGATGATTTTCAAAAAGTACCTAAGCCTCGTCTGCACCTAAAATTTGCTTTATTTGGGTTGTTTATGTTCACCCTCGCTCATCCGCTCCAATATTGGTCACCCATCATCTGGGCGCTGATTAATTTCATCGCACTGGGCATTATCTTGGGCGCACTCAGCGTCGCCATTCATCGGCGGGATTTTCATGATTCAACCCGAGTCAATTTGTGGTTGTGGCTCAGTTTCACCTTGATCTGTCTGTGGCTCATCAAGGGACAAGTGATGGATCATCTGTATTTTCATCTGGTGGGTGCGAGCGTGGCTTTTTTGCTGCTCGGTATGCCCTTGGCATTATTGGCGCTGGCGTGCACCACGCTGGTCACCTGCATCACCCTGCAAACCTCGCCATGGATTTGGGGCATGCAGTTTATATTGGCAGCCGTGCTACCATTGATGATTATTGCTCTGCTGCATCATCTGGTCAAACGCACGCTACCGCATCGTTTATTCGTTTATATTTTTATTCGCGGTTTTTTTGTCGCAGCCATCGGTATGATGTTGGCCATGTTCATCAATCTGAGTTTGATCGGCCAAGTATTTGGCTTCATTCCACTGGCAGGCAATCCCATCGTTTGGGCCAGTCCGATTTTATTGGGCTGGGGCGAAGGTTTTCTCAGCGGCGCAGCCATTGCGCTCATCGCCACCTACAACCCTGAATGGCTGTACCGGCACGCGCCCTTTAAAGGTATGTGAGCCAATCCTTCGCTGAATTTAAACGCAAAAAACCGAGCCAAATGGCTCGGTTTTTGTTTAGAAGCTTTAGAAGCAGCGGAACAATCAGCCCAACCCCATCACTTCGCGCACATCGCGCATGGTTTCTTGTGCCATTTTTCGAGCTTTTTCCGAGCCATCGGCAATGATGTTGCGCACCAAAGTCGGGTCATCCAAGTAAACTTGCGCACGCTCGAGCAATGGTTGCTGTTCGCGTAAAACCGCTTCAATCACCGGCTGTTTGCATTCGATACAGCCAATTTTGGCATTTTTACAGCCATCCTGCACCCATGCGCACGTCGCATCATCGCTGTAAATTTGGTGGAATGGCCAAACCGGACATTTCTCAGGATCACCCGGGTCGGTTTTGCGCACACGCGCCGGATCGGTCGGCATGGTGCGAATTTTTTTGGTGATCGAGTCGGCATCTTCACGAATCGCAATGGTGTTGCCATAGCTTTTCGACATTTTCTGCCCGTCCAAACCCGGCATACGCGAGTTTTCTGTCAGCATTGCTTGTGGCTCAACCAAGATGATTTTGCGGCTGCCTTCGAGATAGCCAAACAGACGCTCACGATCGGCCAACGTCAGGTTTTTCGACTCATCCAACAAAGCATGCGCCTGCTCAATCGCTTCTTCCTCGCCCTGCTCTTGGAATCGGTTGCGCAGCTCGATGTATTGTTTGGCCAATTTACTGCCCAATTTTTTCACCGCTTCTTGTGCCTTTTCCTCAAAATCAGGCTCACGTCCGTAGAGATAATTGAAACGACGGGCGATTTCACGCGTCATTTCCAGATGTGGCACTTGGTCTTCGCCCACAGGCACGTGCTGCGCGCGGTAAATCAAAATATCCGCCGCTTGCAACAAAGGATAGCCCAAAAAGCCGTAGGTCGATAAATCCTTCTCGCGCAACTTTTCAATTTGCTCTTTGTAGGTCGGCACACGTTCCAGCCAGCCCAACGGCGCAGACATGCCAAGCAACAAAAATAATTCCGCGTGTTCAATCACCTGTGATTGCACGAACACCGTAGCCTGAGAAGGGTCAACGCCAGCCGCCAGCCAATCAATCACCATTTCATGCGTGCTGGATTCAATGATGCTCGGGTCTTCGTAGTGCGTGGTCAGCGCGTGCCAATCGGCAACGAAAAACAGGCATGGGTATTCGCTTTGCAAGCGCACCCAGTTTTTCAACACACCGTGATAGTGACCCAAATGCAGCGCACCGGTTGGGCGCATACCTGATAAAACGCGTTCTGGAAACATGAAAAAACTCAAAAAGTTAAAGAAAATCAGTGATGGATATTAGGAAAAAATCGATTGAATCACATAAATCAGCGGCTGTAACAAGGCTTGGAAGATCGAAATAATCGGCCCCATCCAGTAGTAAAACACAACCGGCGTGGCATACGCCAAAAACAACACAATCCAAATACCGTATGGCTCTAATCGCTCAAACTGCGCAGACAAAGAGCGTGGCAAAAAGCCATTCAACACCCGCCCACCGTCCAATGGCAAAATCGGGAACAGATTAAACGCAAATAGCGCCAAGTTAATCAAAATCCCGCCGCGACTCATCAGCACAAAAAACTCTTCGCCACCCAGCAAACTGGTTGACAGCGCATACACAACCGCCCAGCCAATCGCCATCACCAAGTTCGCCGCAGGTCCGGCAAACGCCACGATCTGCATGGCCGAACGCATATTCATGCGACGCAGGCGAACATAATTGACAGGAACGGGTTTTGCATAACCAAAGGTAAACGCGCCTTTGGTCAGAACCAATAGCAGCAGCGGCATGACAATCGTGCCAATCGGGTCAATGTGACGCGCCGGATTGAGTGAAATGCGTCCCAAGCGCTCGGCGGTATCGTCGCCCATCCAGCGGGCGGCATAAGCGTGTGCGGCTTCGTGCAGGGTAATACCCAAAATCACGGGGATGATGTACAAGGTAATGTTGCGAATCAGTTCGGTGTAATCCATGAAATTCCTATTGAGCGATGCCCGCAATCAAGTAAAAACAGCGGTACATCCAAAGATAAAGCCAATGATAAACAAGGCGCTATTTTACCCAAATAATCGCATTGACAGGGATTAATTCCACAACTGCCACACCGGACGCAGGCCGTCGGGCAAAGCCGGTGCTTTGCCGATATCCATTTTGCTCTCGCCTGCCCCATGAAAATCCGAACCGGCCGAGGCAAATAAATCGAAATCCGTACATATCTGCGCGTAGTGTTTGAACTGCTGTTTGCTGTGGCTACCCGTGACCACTTCAATCGCCTGACCACCCAAGCCGACAAATTCACGCACCAAATCCAATTCACTGTCCGCATCATGCGGGTAGCGCCCAGGATGCGCCAGCACCGCGATACCACCCGCACCGTGTATCCAATCGATGGCCTGCGCCAGCTCCGCCCACTCGTGCGCCACAAAGCCGGGCTTGCCCTCCACCAAATAGTTTTGAAACACATGGCGTACGCTGATGGCCTTTTTATCCGCGACCATGACGCGGGCAAAGTGCGTACGCGCGAGCAAATCCATGCGCCCGTCGGCCTCGGCCAATGCACGTTCCAACGCATTTTTCACGCCGATTTCTTCCAATTGCTGCGCAATTATCACGGCACGCTCGGCGCGCCCTGAGGCATTTTTTGCCAAACCCTGTTGCAAAGCGGTATTGTGAATGTCCAAATTCAGCCCAACGATGTGCACGCTCATTCCACGCCACGAGACGGACACCTCCACGCCATCAATGAACTGCATCCCAAACTGCTCGGCGGTTTGCCGCGCGCTTGCCAATCCGGCCAGTTGGTCGTGATCGGTCAGGGCGATGTGCCGCGCACCATTGCGCGCTGCGCGCGCCATGAGTTTTTCCGGCGAGAGTGCGCCATCGGAAGCGGTGGAGTGACAGTGAAAATCAAAGAGCATGTGTTTAGCTTTCGGTTTTTTTAGGTTTTTTGGCGGCTTTTTTTGCGTTTGCATCAGGCTTGAGCAATTCGGGCTTAATCGTGCCCCCACCGCTGAGATTTTGGAACAAGACCGCTGTTTGCGAGGCCATGACTTCGCGCATTTGCAAGAACATTTCGCGGCTTTGCTGGATGTAGGTGCTCATCATGCCCTGCATCATCGGCGTTTGAATCGCGAGCAGCTGTTGCCACACTTCGCTGTCAATCTGCTGCTGCGCGTCGGTTTTCTCGCCACTCTCGGCCAAATCGCTCTGAATGTCGGCAAACGCCTGCATGTTTTTTTCCAAATACGAGCCGAGCATACCCTGCATCACATTACCATACGAGCGAATGATCTGCGCCAGCATCTCGGTGGTGAACAGTGAAACGCCTTCGTTTTCCTCCTCCAAAATGATTTGCAGCATGATGCTGCGCGTCAAATCGTCATTGGTTTTGGCATCCACCACGCGAAAAGTATCATGCGCCAGTACCATCTGCTTGACATCCGCCAACGTGATGTAAGTCGAGGTTTGCGTATCGTACAGACGACGATTGGGGTATTTTTTAATAATGTGCTGTTCATCGCGTCGGCGCATGGAAAGCTCCTGTGTGGTGTGATTCGTTTTTTAATTGTGCTATTCATTGATGCGAATTGATGCGTATTGTAAGTACATCAAATCGTGTATTCAATATTCTAACACTGATAGACCATCCATCAGCATTCGTTATTACCCGTAAGTATTTGAAACGCCAGTCAAAATAATGCTTTATGCGTAAAAACTCAAAGCGCCAACAACTGTATCTGAGCCAACGGCATATCGCTGAAAAAACGCCAGCGCGCCTGTACCGACTCATCCAAAAACGTTGCGTAATTTTGCGTCTGCCCAGCCTCGCTGCGTGCGCTCAATCCATCTCGTTTGGCCAAAACACTGTATGTATAGCGTGCCACCGGCGCACCCGAGTCGAGCAAAATCACCTGTTCGCCGGCTTCGCCCAGATGCGCGCGAATGTCGTCGGCGATGAAGGGATAATGCGTACAGCCCAAAACGACCACATCCGCACCAAATTCGCGCACCGGCGTCAGATAGCGTGCCAACAGCGCTTGCCATTGTGCGCCGTCCATAGCGCCGTTGTCGATCGCCTCCGCCCAGCCCACGCAGGCGATTGAGCGCAATTGCACAGGGCTGTCCGAGGCGATGGTGCGCCCAACCAGCGCTTGATATTTCGCACTCTGTACCGTGCGGCGCGTTGCCAGCATGGCGATTTTTTGATTATGCGTCAGTTGAACCGCAGGCTTGATCGCCGGCTCCAAGCCCACAAAAAATACATCGGGATAGCGCTCGCGCAGATAAGTCGCGCCTGCGGCGGTCGCAGTGTTACAGGCCCAGACAATTGCCTTGCAGCCTTGCGCCAAAAACCATTCGGTGATGTGCGTCATGCGCGCGCGTATCCAGTCTTCGGATTTATCGCCGTACGGCACATTGGCATTGTCCGCCAGATAAATAAAATTCTCATGCGGCATGGTCGCGTGCAAATGTCGCCACACGCTCAATCCACCCAAGCCGGAGTCAAATACACCGATTGGCCCATCGCACAGATGCGCCAAGCTCGGCCCTTGCGCGGCACGCAAGGCATTTGCGTTCAACGGCGCAGTGGTGTCTAAATGCTCCACCGCCGAAGAATGATTTAGGATTCGGTTTGCCATGCGGATAATTCTTCTTCAAAAAAACCTGCGGCGCGGCGCGCCACCCAGTTAAACGGCGGACGCACACGCGGCGCATGATACTGTTCTGCCAAGCGTCGATAGGTGTAGATCGGCTCGGCCTGATTTTGCGTGCACGCATAGATGAACCAGCGATGCCCGAGAGCCACATGCGTGATTTCGTCGCGCAAAATAATGTCCAATATTCGCGCCGCCTGCTCATCGCCCACCTGCCGAAATTTTTCCTGCATGATCGGACAGGCATCCAAACCACGCGCTTCCAAAGTTCGCGGCACCATGGCCATGCGATCGGCAAACGAATGTTGGGTTCGTTCGGCCATATCCCACAAGCCATCATGCGCCGGATAGTCGCCATATTCCGCACCCAGTCGCCGCAAATGCCGCTGAATCAGCGAAAAATGGTAGGCTTCCTCCGCCGCTACGCGCCACCAATCCCAATAATAGTCGTCGGACAAATCGGCAAAACGCACCATCGCATCCAGCGCCAAATTAATCGCATTGAACTCAATATGCGCCAGCGCATGCACCATGATCGCGCGCCCTTCTGTGCTGTTCATGCTGCGGCGCAAGGTTTGCGTCGCGGCAATTAACTCCGGTCGCTCCGGTCTACCTGGGCAATCGTGTTGCAGCACCGCGTTGTCACGCCAGTCGGTATGCGACTTCAACAGCAACTGACCGTTTTGCCCCATGCGATACAGTGCGCGCATAGCTGTGAGTTTTTCGTCCGGCTGTTTTAGCTGCAACACCCACAGCGCCGCGGCACGCAACTCCCGTTGCGACGGGTTCGCGTCCATCGCATTTAGCCCCGCGCGTACCAACTCCGGTTCAGGCTCGCTGAAATTGAGCCACTGTTCAAACGAGTACAGTTCATCCGCCGGAACGTCGTTGGGGCAAGTGTTGGAGCAAATAAGAGCTGACATATTCATCACAAAATCGCTGAAAACCCAGAAAAACCGCTCAATACGATCACTGCCACACGGCAGCGATGCCAATCAAACACGTTCGCCAATTGGACACAGGGTAGTCAGTCATAGATAAGTCGGTTAAAATGTATTATTTTAAACCTTTTATCCAAGCAAAATTCGATAAAAAGCCGATCAATACAGTCTGACCTTGTTTCTTTTTATTCATTAATGCTCATGTTATATACTGGCATTATGGGCGTACGGTAGAGATTGAAAACCAAGCACTCCCATCGCCATACATGGACAAAGACTGAAATCTGGAGCCTTTCATGCCGATTTACCGTTTAGACCAGCACAGCCCGAACTTGGCCGAACGTACCTACGTCGCGCCAAGCGCTGTATTGATCGGTCAGGTGACACTTGAGGCCGGCGCAAACGTCTGGTTTGGCGCGGTGCTGCGCGGCGACAATGAACCGATTATCGTCGGCGAGAACAGCAACATTCAGGAAAACAGCGTGTTACACACCGATGCCGGTGCGCCATTGCACATCGGCAAAAATGTCACCATTGGCCACAGCGTCACCTTGCATGGCTGCACCATCGGTGACAACAGCCTGATCGGCATGGGCGCCATTGTCCTGAATCACGCGAAAATCGGGGCAAACAGTATCGTTGGCGCCGGCGCATTGGTCACCGAAGGTAAAGAGTTTCCCGACGGCGCCTTGCTGGTCGGTACACCGGCAAAAGTCGCACGCATGTTGAGCGCGGACGAAATTGCGCGTCTACCGAACAACGCACACCATTACTCAGCGCGCGGACAGCACTACGCCACTCATTTACAGGCCATAGAACCTTTCTCATGAACTCGAAATCGACCGAACCCAATACCCTCGAGAGCATGGACGCGTTTTTGGCCAGCGTGGAGCGCCGCGCCTACAAACACGCACTATACGCCGTGCGCAACGAGGAAAATGCCTTGGACATCGTGCAAGACGCGATGCTCAATTTAGTCCAATCCTACAGCGACAAGCCTCCTGCCGAATGGCCCATGCTGTTTACCCGCATCTTGCAAAACGCCATTCACAACCACTTTCGCCGCAACAAAGTACGCGACTACTGGACACCGAATTTTTCACAATTTGACACCAGCGAAGCCGAGGAAGAATCCAACTCCATGGACGTGATCGAAGCGATCATGAACAAAAACGTGGATCGAGCAGGTTTTTCCACCGAAGATGTGGTCACGCGCGAACAGATTTTAAACAAAATCGAAGAATTGATAAAAAACTTGCCGACACGTCAACGGGAAGCATTTCTGCTGCGTTACTGGGAAGACCTCTCAGTCACAGAGACTGCCGAAGCGATGGGTTGTTCGGAAGGGAGCGTTAAAACCCATTGCTCACGCGCCGCACACGCGTTGGCACAAGCACTGACCGAACTGGGCATTACAGGAAGTACGCTATGACAGCAGATACCCGAAACAAAGACCACGAAAATACTCCGATCGAACTAAGCGTCGAGCAAATCGCCTATAGCGTACAGGTGACGCGCGCCGCCTTGGATCACGGTTCGGACGAGTTACCCTACGAAATCAGCGAACGCCTGCGTGCGATACGCGTTCGCGCACTCGCGCAAGCCAAGCAAAGCGTCAAACAGCCCGAGCAGGAAAAAGCCGATGCTGTGGTTGAACTATTCAACTGGCGGCACAAATTAACCGGCTGGTTCAAAGCCGGTGTCGCCGTCAGCGCATTCGCCCTCGCTCTTATGATTTCCGTGGTATCGATTCGCTCAGAACTCACCACCGACGTCGCCGTATCCGATCGTGCCATCAGCATGGCAGAGCCATCTTCTACCAGCATTGCCAGCCAACAAGCATCGGCACAAACCGCTGAGCCCAATGGTGCCAACCAAGCCGTTGTGTCAAGCGCCTCCCCTGAAAGTGCGCATACACTGGTAGGCAGTGCCAACACTGCCAAACGACATACAAGAACAGCACCACAGCAATATGCTCATGACGCAAGCGCCAAAGAAAGCAGCGCAAGCTCGGTTTCAGCCATCTCTACGGCAGATTTGGCCTATCAAGCGCCCGCCCCTGCTTTAGCCGGTACGAATCCAGCCAGCAGCGTTGCCTCCGCTTCCTTTGATGACGAAATCGGCTTGGTATTGCACGAGCAAATTCCACTGCAAGCCTACCTCAATGATGATTTTGCCCGCTTTGCCAATCATCAAGGTCTGAGCACCATTGAAAAACTGAGCAACACCAACAGCAGCACTAACCCTGAACAATAAAATCATTCTATTCAAAAATTTTGAGTGAGTACTAAAAATGAAACCGCATACACACATCACTTCTGCCCTGCTGCTCATCGGAGCGCTCTGCTATGCACCACTGACTTTTGCTCAGGCATGGGAAGATTTATCGAGTGACAGTCAGCAAGTTCTTCGCCCTTTGCGCATCAACTGGGAGGAGCTGTCTACAGCGCAAAAGCAAAGCTGGCTCAAACGTGTGCCCGAGCTCAAAGCCATGCCCAAAGAGCAGCGCAACACTGCGCAATCGCGCATGGCCGAATGGGGTGCGCTGTCACAACAACAACGCTACGAAGTACAAAGCCGCGTTAAAAACAGCGTTGCCAGTGATCCAGGTGTTCGAGCCAAACTCTGGAATGAATTTATCGGCCATTGAAAAAACCTGTCAATCAAACGGATTGATTTATAAAATCAGCCAAACCAGATAAAATAACGCACCGCTGAACCATTCAGCGGTGTTTGCTTATAAGCAAAGCCGATTCATTCAATTAGCCCAAGCCATCAAAGACCGTCCCAAATGAAATCCAGCAAATCACCCGCAACACCAGTCACCTCAAGCTCCGACGTCACACACAACGCGCCGATCGCTCGACGCATTTGGTCATCGCTGTACGAATTAGCACTGCTATTCGGCATCAACTTCGTCACCGCGCTGGTGGTACAGATACTGCTGACACTGCTCAATGTTCAACTCCCCAATTGGGGACACTCGCTGATCTTTTTCGGCGTGATGGGACTCTATTTCAGCTACTGTTGGACACATGGCGGGCAAACATTGGCGCAGCGCACATGGCGTTTAAAAGTCACCCAAACCAACGGCAATGCGATCGGCTATCGACAAGCATGGCTGCGCTACACCCTCGCCTATTTGGGCGTACTACCCGCTTTCTTGATCACATGGACGCAAATTCACAACCATGTGCAAAGCCTCGGCGCATCAGCAATTTACACACTGGCGATCGGCTTGGCTTTGCTTAACTGGCTCGCATTGCTGGGAACAGGACTGGCGCACCCACAAAAAATCGCCTTGCATGAGCGACTCTCCGGCACACGCACGATGTGGTTGAAAGAATAAACAGCATTGATAAATCCAACGACACTTCTTCAGTCAAATTACCAACCAGCAACATTTCTCTATAAAAAACCCCCCCAGCATTCCTGCTGGGGGTTTTTGTTAACAACCAAGCTAATGCATCCTTTATAGAATAATAAAGTCTGTTGTCGAGATGACTGGGTTAGCACCTGAGCTGCTGGTCAAGTCAGCAAAGGCAATCGCAGCTCCTGCACCGCTACCATCCGCATCGAATGACAATACACCGTTTGAGGTATTGTACAAAATCGTTGGGCTGGTAGTACCTGCCACCGGAGTAGCGCCCGATACAAATGTTGATCCATCGACTAAAGCCTGGCCTACGGTAAAGCCGGTGAAGATGTTATTGTCCAACACAATCTTATCTGTACCTGAAACAAAGTCAAGGATACGATCGACATTGCTTGACGCATTCAATGCCGAGGCGAATACAAATTTATCCGCTCCTGCGCCACCGATCAATGTGTCATTACCCGTACCGCCGTACAGAACATCATTACCTGCACCGCCGTCAAGTGTATCGGCCTGACCATCTTTACCAATCAAGGTATCGTTCATAACCGTACCATTGATGGTTGTACCGGAAACCGTTGTTACATCTACAATCGCCGTATCATTGACAGAGCCTTCAGTCAAAGTATATTCAAAAGTTCCGCTACCCGATGTATTGGCAACCGGTTGAATATTCATCCACAAGTTATACGTACCATCATCACTGCCACTGTAGCTTTGCACTGACACATAGTATGTACCATCCGATGGAACCGTATAAGTCAAATATGAGTCCGTCGTATTGGATGAACCTGGATCAAGGGTTTGTGAATTATCGTTTCGAGCCAATTCAGTACCAGATGAGTTCAATATTTTGACTATGGTATTAACTGAACCATTGCCATCTATATCCAAAGTCAGCTTCTCACCCGCCTTCAGAGTCACCTGAATCATGTCAATATCTGGACGACCATATGATTGCTCAACAATACTGCCGTTAAACAATGCAGAATAACCGCCTGACGGTGCATTGCTGTTGGTAGTCGGGCCAAACTGACTGCGATTAACAACTACTGCTGTTGCCGTTGTATCGTTCAGCTTATTACCCGCACTATCCGAACTGGACTCTGTGATGGTAGCTGCTGAGGAGCCAAAGCCGGCAGTAGAACCCGAAGCATTGGTAACGACTACCGGATCAGTGCCGGTCGCGTTCAAACCATCAACACCTGCCGATGAACTGATCACTGTGGTTGGACTATAAACATCATTAGCCATCAACACGGCTGCTGGAATCGACAAGGTGCCATCGGTATCATTGGTCAAAATGTTATCGTCAATTGCAGAGATTTGATAAACCTGCAGAACCTTGCTTGGTACGGAAACAACATCACCATCCTTATCTTTTACAGAGAATGAGAGTTGCTCTTGATACGAAGAACCTGCATTACCCGCTTGATATAAATAATCACCCGTATCCATATCGAGAACCATCTTCGCACCCGAGGAAGTTGTGATGGTAACCACATGTTCCGTTGAATCGTAGGTGTACGTTGAAGTACTCGTACCCGTCGCAGTCAAAGCACCTGTGGTCGAGTTGGGTAATACCCCCTAAAAAAGCCAGCACCTAAAAGTAGAACCCTTTAAACTAA
>CAZCYS010000009.1:0-21646 GCA_964502825.1 uncultured Hydromonas sp.
TAAAAATGCCGACCGTCGCCGTTCACCTCAATGTGGGTGCATTCCATACCGGCGGTGATGAATTCTTTAATCTGTTCGGGGGTTGGGTTTTCCATGAATACGGCTCCAAAATATCATTAATAACGAAGTTTATAGCCACGCGCCAGCAATCCCATGACCATCGCCGAGACCACCACCAACGCGAGCAAAACAATGCTCAAACTGAGCCACGGACTCACGTCCGACACGCCGAAAAAGCCGTAGCGAAAGCCGTCTATCATATAGAAAAACGGGTTCAAATGCGTGGCTTTTTGCCAAAAGCTCGGCAAGCTGTGAATCGAGTAAAACACGCCGGACAAGAAGGTTGCTGGCATGATGATGAAGTTCTGAAACGTCGCCAATTGATCGAATTTTTCCGCCCAAATGCCTGCCAGCAGACCGAGCGTACCCAACAAGGCCGCGCCCAGCACCAAAAATATCAGCATCCAGCCCCAATGCGCCAAGCCGGAAATATTCACAAACCACATGGTACTGAGCAACACACCCAAGCCAACGGCAATTCCGCGCACCACCGCCGCACTGACATAACCGACAAAAATCTGTATCGGGCGCAACGGTGTGAGCAATAAAAACACCACGCTGCCCATGACTTTGGACTGAATCAAGGACGACGACGCATTGGCAAAGGCATTTTGCAGCACGCTCATCATAATCAAGCCCGGCACCAAAAATGCAGTGTATTCAACGCCCGCTGGTGAGGGCGCGCGCCCTGACAAAGCATGACCGAAAATCAGCAAATACAAAAACGCGGTCATCACTGGTGCCGCTACGGTCTGCACGCCGACTTTCCAGAAACGGCGGATTTCTTTTAAAAATAAGGTCCAAGTGGCGTACATCATTGACCTCCTTGCGCACTTTGTGACGCGTTTTGTGTCGGATTTTGCACGGGATTTTGTACCAAACGTACAAACACATCCTCCAAATCCGCCTGCGTCACCGAGACATCTTCCAGCTCACCGCCAGCGATGCGCACGCTCGCCAAGGTACTTTCAACCTGATCGGCGCTGTTGAGCGTAAAGCTCAAGCGCTTGTGCAATTGCGCCGGATCATCTGACGTGACTGCGCCGAACGCGGCAATCGCCTCCGGCAAGGCGTTCAAGCGAATGCCGTTGCGCAATTTGATGTGCAAACGCACACCCGCCAACTGCTGCAACAGCGTCGAGGTGCGATCCAGCGCGGCGATTTGCCCTTGCTTGAGAATCGCAATGCGCTCACACAACTGTTCGGCCTCTTCCAAATAGTGTGTGGTCAGAATGATGGTGTGGCCTTCGCGGTGCAGACGCGATATAAACGCCCACAATGACTGGCGCAACTCCACATCTACGCCCGCCGTCGGTTCATCCAGAATGATGACTTTGGGACGATGTACCAAGGCTTGCGCCACCAGCACGCGGCGCTTCATGCCGCCGGACAAGGCGCGCATATTGGTGTCGGCTTTGTCGGTCAGACCGAGGTTTTCGAGCAGCTCGTCAATCCACGCATCATTGTTTTTGATACCAAAATAGCCCGATTGCCAGCGCAAGGTTTCGCGCACGGTGAAAAACGGGTCGAACGATAATTCCTGTGGCACCACGCCGAGCACGCGACGCGCCTGTTGATAATCACTGACCACATCGTGCCCCATGACGCTCGCGTGACCGGAGGTAGCGCGACTCAAGCCCGCCAAAATGCTGATCAGCGTGGTTTTACCCGCGCCGTTCGGTCCGAGCAGGCCGAAAAATTCGCCTTGCTTGACCTCAAAACTGACGTGATTGAGCGCCAAAACACCTTGATTCGCCCCTTGGCCTGAACTCTGGCTCGGGTAGTGTTTGACAATATTCGCGATCTGTATCGCTGGATTCATGATGTGCCTGATTTTTAACTTTTTAACAAGGTTGTATTATAAACGCAAATGCCCCTTACTTCCCCCTTTGATTTGCCTTTGCTTGTCCTTTGATCGCCCATTGATTGTCCTTTTAACCACCGATTGGGCGTAATTTTGCTGAGATTTCAACAACAGCAAATAAGACGGCAAACCATGCAAAAAAACCCACCGAAGTGGGTTTTGGAAACGTGCAAACCGCTATCCGGCCAATTATTTCGTTTTGGCTTTCAAATCAGCGATCAAGGCGGGTACACCACCTTTGTTCACCGCGTTTTTAAACTGACCGCGGTAGGTATTCGATACTTTGACGCCATTGATCGCCACGTCATACGCGCGCCAGCCGCCTTGATTTTCCATGTAGTAAATGACGGTATCGGTCGAGCCGTTATTGTGCTTGACGATGGTTTTGACCTCGTTGCCTTTGGCTGGATACACATCAATCGCAGTCACGGTGTTGTTCACCAGCTTGCCCGAGTAGGTGCTGACGAAGTAGCGACGCATCACTTGCATCAATTCCTCTTGTTGCTGCGGCGTGGCTTTATTCCAAGCAGGACCGACGGCGCTGGCTGTCCAGCGGCGGAAATTGACTTTGGGCATGATGTTGGCATCAACATAGCTCGCCACCGCCGCTTTATTACCGGATTTCAAACCGGAATTGGTGCGCAAATCCTTCAGAATTTGATTGCTCATACTGAAAATGACATCATCCGCCGGCGCTGCCTGCGCCACTGATGCGCCCGCGCCCAAGGCGAGAAAGCCCATGATCATCACACTTTTTTTCATCCAGCTCATTAATTTCATCTTTAACCTTTCTTTTTCCTGAAAAACATACTTTTTGCTCAGGTTGAGTGTTTTTAACGCGCAACCAAAGCTTTCGTTGACTTTTGATGATGTACCCGATTATTGAATCACGGCCGAACGCGGCGCCAATTCGAGCTTACGTGGCACGTTGCCATCGTTGCGCTCATTGTAACTGCCATCCTCGTCCTTGATTTGCGCCAAACGCCGTTGCAGCCACGCGTCGCGCACCATCACATACGGATCCAGCGCGGACTGATCGACCACATCGGAGGCTTCCAATAAATTGGTGCGCGTATCGAGCATTTTATAACCTTGCAAACTGTTGCGCAGCGGTACATTGGTCACATAGCCGATCGGATTGGCCAAAAAATCCACGGGTTTGCTCAACGCATCACGCACGGTAGACGGTCCGAGCACAGGCAAAACCACATACGGTCCGGACGGTACGCCCCATACGGCCAAGGTTTGGCCAAAATCTTCTTGATGCTTCGGGATGCCCCATGCGCTCGCTACGTCAACACAACCGCCAATGCCCAAGGTGCTGTTGAGCAACAATCGCCCGATGTCTTGGAGCATCGCTTTCGGCTTGCCCTGCAACAAATTATTCACCGCAGTATACGGCTCGCCCAGATTGCTGAACATATTCGAGGCACACAAGCGCGGACCTTCCGGCACCAGCTTTTTATAGCCTTTGGCAATGGGTTTGACTGCGGCCTTGTCCACCGCCTCGTTGAGCGCGTATACATTGCGGTTCATGCGCTCATACGGATCGGCGAACTCTTCGTCCATCACATCGGCTGTATCAGTTGAAACGTCCGTTGAGGTGTCAATGGCCGTATCCGTTGCGGCATCTGTTGCAGCATCTGTTGCGTTTTCAGCCGAGACAGCGGCTGCCGTTGCTTCTGTCGCCGTTTCTGTCACAGCCGCCGTGTTTGTAGCCTGCTGTGCAACGCCATCGTTCATCGCCACCAGAGCGGATGAATCCGCACCGGATTTGGGTGCATCCACTGATGGCGCGCTGATATCCTGCGTGGTCGCATTCAGCGCAAACGAAGCGGACGGCGTGCTTTCTACGGCGCGCACCTGTGTCAGCAATACATCGTTCGCCGCATGAGTGGCATTCGCCGCACTTGAACCGACGGCCAACTGAGGTAACTCGTCGGCTTGCGCCACACCGCACAGAGCCAATCCCACCGCTAAGGTGAGCACCGATAAAGGTTGTTTCGCGTTCATCATGACTCCTGATTATTAACTGCACATGGTATCACTGCTTCACATCCGTGCCGCCGGCGCTGCCCGCCGTATCTGATTTGGCAGACGACTCCATTTGTTTCACGCCGAAGTTTTTGATCAAATCTTCCAACTGCATCGCTTGCTCGGTTTCGATTAACTCGCCCCCGTCGGCGATCATATGCTCGGCATCCGCGCCTTGATTAATGCCGATGAACTGTGCGCCCAGCAGCCCCGAGGTGTACACCATCACTTGGCTGTCCTGCGGCAACTTCACGCCTTTGTGAATGTCCATCACCACTTTGGCTTTATATTCGCCTTGGTCATCAAACAGTTGAATATCGCGCACGCGACCAATTTCGATGCCGACCATTTTCACCGGCGCATCTTTTTTCAAAGAGCCGACACCGGCAAAATTGGCACTGACGCGGTAGGTTTCGTGCGAGGCGTTCCAGCTTTTACCACCGACCAAAAACGTCAGGCCAACCACCGCCAGCGCGCCAAGAATGACAAACACGCCCACCCAAATATCAATTTTTCTTTGCTGTATCACATTACCACCTATGTTGTATCGACCGATCAATGGAACATCAACGCGGTCAAAATGAAGTCCAATCCCAATACCAAGAGTGACGATTTCACCACCGTGCGTGTGGTTGCCTGCGCCACGCCCTCTGGCGTGGGTCGCGCTTGCGAACCTTCATACACCGCCAAAAAGCTGACCATCAAGCCAAACACCACGCTTTTTACCAAACTGCCCTTCACGATGTCGGCATACACATCAACGCCATCGTGCATCATATTCCAAAACGCTCCCGCATCCACGCCCAGCCAGCGCACCGCGACCAAGTAGCCGCCAAATACGCCGACAATCGAGAAAATCATCACCAGCACCGGAACGACAAAGCCGCCCGCCCAGAAACGCGGCGCATACACGCGCTCCAGCGGATCCACGCCCATCATCTCCATCGCGGACAACTGTTCACCCGATTTCATCAGACCGATTTCCGCCGTGATTGACGTTCCCGCCCGTCCGGCGAATAAAATGGCCACCACCACGGGTGAAAGCTCACGCACCAAGGACAGCGCCACCATCAATCCGACCATCGCCTCAGAACCAACGCGACTCAAGGCGTAATACGATTGCAACGCCAGCACCGCGCCAATGAAAAAGCCCGACACCACCATAATCAACAGGGAGTAATTACCCAAAAAGTGGATTTGCTGAAGCAATAAACGGAAACGCGTAACGCATACGCCCACCTTTCCCAACAGCGCCACAAACATCCGCGTCGCAAAGCCCAAACCGCGCACTATTTTTCGCGTATCTTGCCCAATCTGCGCCGCTTGATCTAACCAGCTCATACTTGACCTCGCGCTTGATGTGCCGCATGCGTCGTCACGGCGGGCGCACTGTGCTCAAGGCGCTCTTCGCGCCCGTGAATGAAGCGACGCACAAACGGATCGTTTGAGAGCAATAACTCATCGGGCGAACCCTGCGCCACAATGCCCGACTGATGCATGATGTAAACATAATCACAAATCGCGAACGTCTCATGTATGTCGTGCGACACCACAATCGACGCAGCATTCAGACCATCCGTCTGCTCGCGAATCAAATTCGCAATATTGTCCATCGCAATCGGATCCAGACCCGTGAATGGTTCGTCAAACAGCATGATTTGCGGATTTTGTGCAATCGCCCGCGCCAACGCCACGCGCCGCGCCATCCCGCCGGAGATTTCCGCCGGCATCTTATACGCCGCATCCGCCAAACCAACTGCCTCTAATTTTTCAAACACCCGCGCTTTGATTTGCGATTCGGATAAATCCGTGGTTTCATGCAGCGGAAACGCCACATTCTCATACACACTCATATCGGTGAACAGCGCACCGAACTGAAACAGCATCCCTATCTTGGTACGCAAGCGTCGCAAATCCGCCGCATTGTCATACGGCAATGGCGCACCCAGCATCATGACGCGCCCTGAATCGGGACGCAACAAGCCGGCCACCAAACGCAACAGTGTGGTTTTGCCACAACCCGAAGGCCCCATCACTGCCACCGCCCGTCCCTGCTTCACAGACAAGGAGACATTGCGCACAATCGGCTTGGTGGGTGAGTAGGCAAAAGAAACTTGGTCTAATTCAATCATTCGTGCATTATAAAGCATATCCGTGTAGCCATTTCCTTAGCGCGCCACAACGTGCCACAACAATGGCCTGAAAACAACAAACCGCCCAAAGCAGGCAGTTTGTTTCATCGAATCGAATTCGCAATACATCAATGCCGTATTGCGCCATCCGATGTTAATTGGCTTATTTATTGAGTTTTTTGCGCAATTTTTCCAATGCGGCCAATTGAGCCACCGCAACCGACAATTCCGATTGCGCACGTGCGTAGTCGATATCAGACGCTTTGTCTTTCAGATCTTCCTCTGCACGCTGTTTCGCTTCCAGGGCACGAGCCTCATCCAAATCATGACCACGAATCGCAGTATCCGCCAAAATCGTAACGTGATTCGGTTGAACCTCCAAAATGCCACCAGCAACGAACACCAGCTCCTCATCCGCACCATTTTGAATGCGCACTGCACCCGGACGGATGCGGGTAATCAAAGGGGTATGCCCCGGCAAAATACCCAACTCACCGGTTTCACCTGGCAAGGCAATAAACTCGGCCGCTCCTGAGAAGACCTCTGCTTCTGCGCTCACCACATCTACTTGGATTGTACTCATACTGTTTCCTAAGCTTGTACCGCTATATTCCGCTCACATGTGTGTGTACCGAACTCAGCACACACCCATGTGCTTGCAACGACTATTTGGGTTGGCTAATGCCATTAGCCCATTTTCGCCGCTTTTTCTACCGCTTCGTCAATGCCACCAACCATATAGAACGCTTGCTCTGGCAAGTGGTCGTATTCGCCGTTGATAATGCCTTTAAAACCACGGATGGTTTCTTTCAATGACACGTATTTGCCTGGCGAGCCGGTAAAGACTTCCGCAACGTGGAATGGCTGTGACAAGAAACGTTGGATTTTACGCGCACGACCAACCAGCAATTTGTCTTCCGGCGCCAATTCGTCCATACCCAAAATCGCAATAATATCGCGCAATTCTTTGTAACGCTGCAATGTTGCTTGTACGCCACGTGTGACAGAGTAGTGCTCTTCGCCAATCACATTCGGGTCAATCTGACGGCTGGTTGAGTCCAAAGGATCAACCGCTGGATAAATACCCAAAGAAGCAATATCACGGCTCAACACCACGGTCGCATCCAAGTGACCAAATGTGGTCGCTGGCGATGGATCGGTCAAGTCATCCGCTGGTACGTATACGGCCTGAACCGAAGTAATCGAACCTTTTTTAGTCGAAGTAATACGCTCTTGCAAACGGCCCATTTCTTCCGCCAAGGTCGGCTGATACCCCACCGCTGAAGGCATACGACCCAACAACGCAGATACTTCAGTACCGGCCAAGGTGTAACGGTAAATGTTGTCCACGAAGAACAATACGTCACGACCTTCGTCACGGAAGTATTCCGCCATGGTCAAGCCGGTCAAGGCCACACGCAGACGGTTTCCTGGAGGTTCGTTCATCTGACCGTATACCAGAGATACTTTGTCCAATACGTTGGAGTCTTTCATCTCGTGGTAGAAGTCATTACCCTCACGAGTACGCTCACCCACACCTGCAAACACTGAGAAACCACCATGTTGTTTGGCGATGTTGTTAATCAATTCCATCATGTTCACGGTTTTACCTACACCCGCACCGCCGAACAGGCCAACTTTACCACCCTTGGCAAACGGACAAATCAAGTCAATCACTTTGATGCCGGTTTCCAACAATTCTGTTGATGGGCTCAATTCGTCAAATTTCGGCGCCAAAGCATGAATAGAACGTTTTTCATCAGTCACGACCGGACCCGCTTCATCAATCGGGTTACCCAAAACGTCCATAATACGACCCAAGGTACCTGTACCCACAGGTACCATGATCGGTGCACCCGTGTTTTTCACGGTCACGCCACGGCGCAAGCCGTCTGACGAACCCAAACAAATTGTACGAACGATGCCATCGCCCAACTGTTGTTGAACTTCCAAAGTCAACGCAGAGCCATCCATGACCAGTGCGTCATAAATTTTCGGCATGTTATCACGCGGAAATTCAACGTCAATTACCGCACCAATACACTGAACGATTTTACCTTCTACCATTATTTCACTCTCAATCATGAATTAACTAAAATTCCCGTGACATCTTTGAACTCGTCATCGAGTTGGCGTCACACCACATGCTACTTGCCAAAAACTATTTAACTCTTGGCATCTTTTTTGTTTATCTTGTTCAGACAAACCGTTCATCTGCTCACGCAGGACAGCGACCATGTGCTCTCGATCACTTTTATTACGCATCATTGGGCATATTTCCAAAACCTTCACCCAATCCTCGCACACAGATTCCGAACTGTGGCGCACAACTGAATGACTACCCAAATCATTTTCCGCCTTTTTTTGGCAAGCGGCTAACCCGCCAACCAAGCCCACCATCGTCATACCAAACAGAATGCGCGCGAGCTGTGAGCACACACGCCGATGATCGGGTTTATACCGCAGCCGCGCCACCAACAATCTCTGACAGCTCTTTGGTAATCGCCGCTTGGCGTGATTTGTTATACACCAATTGCAATTCGCCAATCACGTTCTTCGCATTGTCCGAAGCCGCTTTCATGGCAACCATACGCGCAGATTGCTCAGATGCAATATTTTCAGCAACGGCCTGATAAACCAATGCTTCGATATAACGCACCAACAACTCATCCACAACCGTTTCAGCCGATGGCTCGTAGATGTAATCCCAAGAGTAGTCTTTTTTCTCTGCATCGGTTTGCGCCAAGGTGCTTTTTGGCAAAGGAATCAATTGCGCCACCACTGGCTCTTGCTTCATGGTATTGACAAATTGCGTATACGCGAGATAGACCGCATCCACTTCGCCCGCCAAATAAGCATCAATTTGTACTTTAACCGCACCAATCAACTCATCCATATGGGGGACATCACCAATATGAGTGCTTTCTGACACCACATCCGCACCAATTCGGTTCAAAAACCCTAGACCTTTACTGCCAATTGCGGTCATTTGCACCTTGCATCCGGCATCATTCCAGTCTTTCATTTGGGTGGTTGCGGCACGCAAAATATTGGTATTCAAACCACCGCACAAACCTTTATCCGTCGTGACCAAAATCAAGCCCACATTCTTAATCTGAGCACGCTCGGTCAAAAATGGATGCTGATATTCTGAATTGGCAGCACTCATGTGTGCTGCGATATTACGCACTTTGTCTGCGTATGGACGAGCCATACGCATACGCTCTTGCGCTTTACGCATTTTTGAAGCGGCGACCATTTCCATGGCTTTTGTGATCTTTCGCGTATTTTGTACGCTTTTGATCTTTCCGCGAATTTCTTTCATGCTGGGCATGGCTTAATCCTATACCAATTAGAACGCTGAGTTTTGTTTGTAGGCTTTGATTGCGTCATGTAAAGCAGCTTCGTCTTCTTTGCTTACTTCTTTTTTCGCTTCAATACCATCAATCAATGCGCCATAACTTGTTTTCAGGAAGTCAACCATGCCTTTTTCAAATGGCAGTACATCTTTGACTTCAACATCATCCAAGTAGCCGTTATTAGCGGCAAACAGTGATGCAGCCATTTCCCAAACTTGCAGCGGTTTGTATTGCGGCTGTTTCAGCAACTCAGTAACGCGGCGACCACGTTCCAGCTGTTTGCGGGTTGCCTCGTCCAAATCGGAAGCAAACTGTGCAAACGCAGCCAACTCACGATACTGCGCCAAGTCGGTACGAATGCCACCGGACAGCTTTTTGATCGCTTTGGTTTGCGCCGCACCACCCACACGCGATACGGAAATACCGGCGTTAATCGCTGGACGGATACCCGCATTGAACAAGTCGGTTTCCAAGAAAATTTGACCGTCGGTAATGGAAATCACGTTGGTCGGTACGAATGCGGTTACGTCACCTGCTTGGGTTTCAATTACTGGCAATGCGGTCAGTGAGCCGGTTTTGCCTTTGACTTCACCATTGGTGAATTTCTCAACGTAGTCTTCGTTCACGCGAGCCGCGCGTTCGAGTAAACGGCTGTGGAGATAGAATACGTCGCCAGGATACGCTTCACGTCCTGGAGGACGGCGCAACAACAATGAAATTTGACGGTATGCCCAAGCTTGCTTGGTCAAGTCATCATAAATAATCAAGGCATCTTGACCGCGATCGCGGAAGTATTCACCCATAGAGCAGCCGGCATACGGTGCCAAGTATTGCATAGCCGCAGAATCCGAAGCGGATGCCGCCACAATGGTGGTGTATTCCATTGCACCATGTTCTTCCAGCTTACGAACCACATTCATAATAGAAGAGGCTTTTTGACCAATCGCAACATAGATACACTTAAGGTCTTTGCCCTTTTGGTTGATAATGGTATCCACCGCAACCGCTGTTTTACCCGTTTGACGGTCACCAATAATCAATTCACGTTGGCCACGACCCACTGGAACCATCGCATCAATCGCTTTCAAACCGGTTTGCACAGGTTGATCAACTGATTTACGCCAAATCACGCCCGGCGCTACTTTTTCGATAACGTCTTTGTGTTGCGCATTGACAGGGCCTTTACCATCAATCGGATTACCCAAGGCGTCAACAACGCGACCGAGCAATTCAGGACCGACCGGAACTTCCAAAATACGACCTGTACATTTTACGATATCGCCTTCGGAAATACCTTCGTACTCACCCAAAACAACGGCACCCACCGAATCGCGCTCCAAGTTCAATGCCAAGCCAAAAACGTTGCCGGGAAATTCCAACATTTCACCTTGCATCACATCGGCCAAACCGTGGACACGACAAATACCGTCCGTTACAGAAACGACCGTGCCTTGCGTGCGCAAGTTAGCAGAGTCGTCCACACCTTGAATTCGATTCTTAATCAATTCACTGATTTCAGAAGGGTTCAGTTGCATGCTCATTGCTCCAAATTTATTCACTACTGCCAATCCCTTGATTGGCAGATCTATTGCTGCTCTGCGTGTTTATACCGTCAAAGCAGACTGCATGCGTGCCAATTTTGCACGCACAGACATATCCAACACTTCGTCACCAACCGTTACGCAAAAACCACCAATCAGGTTGCTGTCCACCGAGATTTCCGGCTTGAGCTTTTTGCCCAATTTTTTCTCCAAAGCGACAACCAACTCATGCGTCTCTTGTTCACTCATCGCATGCGCGCTAACGATATGCGCATCAGCAGAGCCTTCGTACGCATTTTTATGATCCAAAAATGCCTCATAAATAGCCGGCAGCGCATCCACTCGGCTTTGCATGATGATGGCGCTTAAGAAATTTTTATGTGATTCCGAAGAAGGCTTTAATGCTTCTTCAAAAAGCGAAACCAATTGATTTTTCGCCACTTTGGGATTGTGCGCCAATTGACGAATCTGTTCCTGACCGACCAATTGTGCCGCATTCTCTAAAAACGCAGCCCAGCCGGACAAGTTGTTTTCTGCCTTCGCCACATCAAACGCGGCTTGTGCGTAAGGACGGGCGATGGTTCCGATTTCAGCCATATCTCACCCGCCTTTACAGTTGTGCTTTGTATTGCGCCAACAAGTCCGCATGGTTGTCCGCATTGATTTCACGACGCAAAATTTGCTCAGCACCAGCGACCACCAAGCCAGCAACTTGATCACGCAATGCATCTTTGGCACGAACCACTTCTTGCGAAGCATCGGCCTGAGCCTGCGCCAAAATACGTTGCGCTTGTTCAGTAGCATCGGTTTTTGCTTGAGCTTCGATCGCTTGCGCGCGCTTTTCCGCTTCCATCACGATATTTTGTGCATGCTCGCGTGCTTCACGCTCAAAGCTGACAGACTGCTCTTTTGCCGCCTCTAAAGCTTTTTTGCCTTGTTCAGCAGCAGCCAAACCGGCCGCAATTTTCTCACGACGCTCATCAATCGCCTTAATCATTGGCGGCCAGATGAACTTCATGGTGACCCACGCCAAGGTGAGGAACACCAAGGTTTGGATAAATAATGTTGCATTAATATTCACGACATCATTCCTTTAATTACGCAAGCCAATTGAATTGGATTGCGATAGACACTTACCGCACGTCATGCGCGATGCAAACCACTGCACACCGACACACGCGAGCGGCACTCAACGAATCTCTGTTGATTAGCCTTGGAATGGGTTTGCGAACGCGAACATCATAGCAATACCAACACCGATCAAGAAGGCCGCATCAATCAAACCAGCCAACAGGAACATTTTGGTTTGCAATTTATCCATCAATTCAGGTTGACGAGCAGATGCTTCGATGTATTTACCACCCATCAACGCAATACCCAAGCATGCGCCGATTGCACCCAAACCGATGATCAAACCGCACGCCAAAGCTACGAAACCAACTGCACTCATTACAAACTCCTTTTAATTAAAAAAGTAAAGATAAAAACATCAAACAAAATTACCAACTGGGTTAGGAATCACCCAATTAATGCGCATCATGAGCCTGACCCAAATACACCAGAGTCAACATCATGAAAATAAAGGCTTGCAACAGGATGATCAAGATATGGAAAATCGCCCAAATCGAACCAGCAATCCAATGCCCCAACCCTAAACCAATGCTCATGCCCAGATTATCCCAGCTCCAAGCTGTACCCATCAAGGCAATCAACAAGAAAATCAATTCGCCAGCAAACATATTACCAAACAACCGCATACCGAGCGAGACTGCTTTTGCTAAAAATTCAATAATATTCAGCAATAAGTTAAATGGCGCCATAGCAATACCAAATGGCGCGCTGAACAACTCATGAACAAAACCACCAGCACCTTTAATTTTGAAGCTATAAAACAACATCAACAGCAACACACCAAACGACATGCCAATCGGGGCATTGATGTCAGCGGTCGGCACGATGCGGGTATACGGCAACGGCAGATGCAGAACGCCAATCAACCAGCCAGCCAAATCAACCGGAACCAAGTCCAAGGCGTTCATCAACACAACCCAGAAGAACACGGTCAAAGCCAAAGGCGCAATAAATGTACGATCACCATGAACGATCGAAGACGATTGCTCTTCAACCATTTCAACCAGTGACTCCACCGCCGTTTGTACGCGATTCGGCGTATCGGAGGTAACTTTGCGCGCCACCCACATCAAAAACAGCAAACCAATCAAACCCGTCAACACAGAGAAGAAAATCGTATCCAGGTTGATGTATGAAAAATCAACGATGTTTTTTTGCGGCTCGCCCGTTTGCGTCAAATTGGTCAAATGGTGAACAATGTATTCCTTCGCATTCGCGGGGGCGTGATGTCCAACTTCTGCGCTACTCATAAAAATCCTTTATTCTTTAACCGTACGCAACAACCCGAAATTGTGCGCCTTTAACACGACAATCAACCCCGCCCAGTAGGCAATCGGTTGAATTTGCGAGCCAAACTGTCGCCATACAATAACGGCCGCGACAATCGCCACTAAAATCTTAACGCCTTCACCAACAAAAAACCGATACACAACCGCTGTCGGCGACGCGGCCAAATACAGCGCAAACACAGCATTGGGCAAAATGGCGATCACACTACCAATCAATGCTGACCAAAGCGCTTGCTGGCCGAAAAAAGCCGACACCGCAACCACAATCGCCGCAAAAATCACTTGGACAAGAACAGCAAAACCCATATCATTCCAATTCTTTCGCGCCGACATCGCGGACTTAAACCCAGCAATACGATGCTTTGTAGGCTGACAACGTCATTATTATGTGCGCACAACCTTACCACTTTCTTTCAGTTTAAACAGAAATCTCAAATATGGATAAATTGCACGCCACAAAGTCTTTAAATTGTACCGACGCCTCTCCACAATGTCAACGCTATCTATGGCTTTTGCTCGGTTAATTCATCAATATTGACCACAACAAACATCATTCTACCTTTAAAAACGCCTAAGCGTAAAACTCAAGCACATCCACAAGCATGCCGCTCATCACCCATCGGACAACAATCCTCTGCGATATTGTATGGCCTGCGCGACATGACTGGCTTTGATCGTATCGCTACCCTCCAGATCTGCCACACTGCGCGCTACACGCAAAATTCGGTGATAGACCCGCGCCGACCAGTTGAACTGATTCATGGCCTTAACCAACAACTGCCGCCCCGCATCATCCGGCGTGGCAAATTCATCCATTTGCTGCACCGACAGACGCGCATTCAAGCACTGTTGCCGCGCCATTTGCCGCTCAAACGCTCGCACCACGCGCTCGGCAACAGTCGCACTGGATTCGCCCGTCGGCGCTTGGTGCAAATCCGCAGCCTCTACTGCCGGCACCTCGACCTGCATATCAATTCGATTTAAAAACGGTCCGGATAGGCGCGATTGATAGCGCGCAATTTGATCTGGCGTGCAGTGGCACGCCTTTTTCGGATGCCCTTGATAACCGCACGGACACGGATTCATCGCCGCGACCAATTGAAACGCCGCAGGATAGGTTACCTGTCGCGCGGCGCGCGAAATATGAATTTCCCCAGACTCCAACGGCTCGCGCAACACCTCCAACACTTTGCGATCAAACTCGGGCAGCTCATCCATAAACAGTACGCCACGATGCGCGAGCGAAATCTCACCCGGCCTCGGCGTCGAACCACCGCCAACCAAAGCCACTGCCGACGCGGTATGATGCGGCGAGCGATAAGGGCGGACGCGCCACATCTGCGGCTGAAATTGCCCCGCGCTGCTGAGTACGGTTGCCGACTCCATGGCTTCTTGGTCACTCATGGGCGGTAAAATACTTGGCAAACGCGCAGCCAACATGGATTTTCCCGTACCCGGCGGCCCGACCATCAACACACTGTGACCGCCTGCCGCCGCAACTTCCAAGGCGCGCTTGACCGCCGTTTGACCGCGCACATCCGCCCAGTCCAGCGCATAATGCGGCACTAACAGCGCACTTTCGGAAGACACCACAGGCTCCTGCGTATCGGGCGAGCGCAATTTGGCGCACACGTCCAGCAAGGATTTAGCCGACCAAATGTGTGCGCCGCTGACCAATGCGGCTTCGGCGCAATTGGCTTCGGGCAAAACCACAGTCGGCGTGGCAGCGGGCGCAGAGACCGCGGTCTGCGCTTCGCGGACAATACCGTAGGTCATCGCCAAAGCACCCGTGATCGGGCGCAGTTCGCCCGAGAGGGACAACTCCCCTGCGAATTCGTATTGCGCTAAATTTTTCACCTTGAGCTGACCGCTGGCGATCAAAATACCCAACGCAATCGGCAGATCAAACCGCCCCGACGCCTTCGGCAAATCCGCCGGCGCCAGATTGACCGTGATGCGCTTGGCGGGAAAATCCAATAGCGCATTTTGTATCGCCGAGCGCACTCGATCCTTCGACTCCTTGACTTCGGTTTCGGGCAAGCCCACGATATTGAACGAGGGCAAACCCGCCGCCAAATGTACTTCCACCGTGACGCGCGGCGCGGCCATGCCGAGCAACGCGCGCGAATTAATGACCGCCAAACCCACGAAATCGCCCTTTCTACTTATATTCAATGAACAAGCCTACACATTATTGCTCATGCTCGCTTGCAACGCACTTAATGCACCAAATGCATCCCTAAATTTTAGACTTTTTCCACCACAATTCGCGTCTGCACGCCATCGCGCAAGGGCTCGCAGGAAATCAGCTTAAACCCACCACTCTCCAGCATAAAAACAATGTCTTCGGGATGGTAGCGGTTGTGTTCCAAAAAGTGCTCAAATGCATCTTCAAGATCGGCGCGCGTTGTTTCGTCACACCACATTTGCGTATCGGGGTAACGGCGTTGCAAATAATCGCGCAGCGGTCGACGCACCACATCAATAACGCACATCCGCCCACCCACTTTGAGCCACTGATGCGCGGCCTTAAACATCTTGATCGGCTGCGTCAACTCATGCACCACCATATTCGCCATCACCATTGCCGCTGAGCTCGGCGCAATGTCGGCGCTCGGCTCGTTCAAATCATCCACGATAATGCGTCCATTACGCGGCAATTCCAGCGGATCAGCCAGCATATACGGCGCGACCTCAATACCGATCACCGACGCGTCGGGGTAGCGCTGCGCGCACGCCTGCACAAACTGCCCAATGCCTGCGCCCAAATCGACAATCGCATCACCTGCTTGATAATGAGTCGCAACCTGCTTGTCCCAAAAATCCCAAAATGCCGCGTCGTGACGCTGTTCAAAATTTTGCGTGATGCGTTCGCGCGCCACTTCACCATCACCACCGTGGTGTTTCAAAATACTGGCTTGCGTGGCCTGAATGGAAGCTGTTTGGCTCATGATATCCCCGTGCAAATCAAATCATCTGTCAAAACATATTCGACGAATTATAGCCGAGCCGCTTGATTGAACGATAAGAATTAACAGACCTATTGGAGCACATTTTTGCCATCAAAAAACCCGCTCGAGCGAGCGGGTTGATTGTGCAATCTATCAATCTATTATTCCACCGGCAAACCGGTCACCGGATCAAATTGCCCTTCAAACAACACCGCGCTCAAATAGCGCTCGCCCGAATCCGGCAAAATCACCACAATGGTTTTGCCCGCGAGCTCCGGTTGTTTGGCCAAACGCACCGCTACCGCTAACGCCGCGCCGCCCGAAATACCGGCGATGATGCCCTCTTCTTTGGCCAAACGACGCGCGTATTCAATCGCATCCTCGTTCGTTACCTGTTCGATTTGATCCACCACATTCAAATCCAAAGTGTCCGGCACAAAGCCCGCGCCGATGCCTTGGATTTTATGCGGGCCGGGTTGAATCGGCTCGCCGTTGCGCGTTTGCGTCAGCACCGGACTCGCGGCAGGCTCCACCGCCACCGACCACAACGGTGCTTTGCGTTCGTTTTTAAAATAACGCGAAATACCAGTGATCGTGCCGCCCGTACCCACACCCGCAACCAAAATATCCACTTTGCCGCCGGTCGCATTCCAAATTTCCGGACCGGTGGTCGATACGTGAATCGCCGGATTGGCCGGATTTTTGAACTGCTGCAACAGCACATATTTATCGGGATCGGATGCGGCGATTTCCTCCGCTTTCGCAATCGCGCCTTTCATGCCCTTTGCGCCCTCGGTCAACACCAATTTTGCACCATAGGCCGCGAGCAATTTGCGTCGCTCCACGCTCATGGTGTCCGGCATGGTCAAGGTAATCGGAATACCGCGCGCCGCCGCCGCAAAAGCCAAGGCGATGCCGGTGTTACCGCTGGTCGGCTCGACCAACTCTTTGCCTGCCGTCAGGACACCGCGTTGCTCCGCATCCCAAATCATCGCCGCACCGATACGGCACTTGACCGAATAGGCCGGATTGCGCCCCTCAATTTTGGCCAAAACCGTGGCCTGCGCGCCCTCTTGCTCGGTAATGCGGTTGATGCGCACCAAAGGCGTCTGACCAATCGACTGCGTGTTGTCTGCAAAAATCTGTGTCATGTGAGTTCTCCTGAAATAATCCTTAAATACCCGAAGGCAGCGCTCAGTCACCGCCACGCTGAACCTAAAAACTGTTTGAGCGATACTTTATATTAAAATTACCGATATAGCAATATTTTCTTAATTCTAATTTAATATATAAAATCAAGCAAAATCATCTTCGATTTTATGGAAACCGCCTGTTTACACGCGCTCATTCAGCAGCTCTCAGACAGCCCCCACGCCACAGGATTTTTATAGAAAAAAGCAACACACCCGCGCGACAGAACCGCCCGGGTGTTGCCTATAGGCCGCAAACCAATCATTTTGTATCAATTTTTTCACAACCCCTCTTGCAATTTATTTTCGAGTCGGGCTATAATTTCGTTCTCGCGTAGAGGAGTCGCCAAGTCGGTTAAGGCACTGGATTTTGATTCCAGCATTCGAAGGTTCGAATCCTTCTTCCTCTGCCAAATATTTTAATTGCCCGCAGTTCCGTATAAAAGCCTCGGAGGCGGGCAATTTTTTTGGTACACTCACATAACCCTTGGTATTTTTGGCTGAGGCGTTTTTTCACGAAGCCCTCTTCTTGACGCTATCGGTGGCGATGCGGAAGTCTTGGTGAAAGAACTCTTCCAAAAAACTTCCATAGGATTTGCACCATGTCCACAAACGAACTCATGATTTTCACGGGGAATGCCAACCCCAAGCTGGCTCAGGATGTTGCTGATTACCTGCGTGTTCCATTGGGCAATGCCAAGGTTGGACGTTTTTCAGACGGCGAAGTGACTGTCGAAATCAATGAGAATGTCCGTGGTCGCGAAGTGTTTATTTTGCAATCAACCTGCGCACCGACCAATGAGTCGTTGATGGAAGTGTTGATTATGGCCGACGCACTGCGTCGCGCGTCGGCAGGACGCATCACCGCTGCCATGCCGTATTTCGGCTACGCGCGTCAAGACCGCCGTCCGCGCTCTGCGCGTGTGGCGATCACGGCCAAATTGGTGGCGAATATGCTTGGTGCTGCCGGTGTGGATCGCGTGATGACCATGGATTTACACGCCGATCAGATTCAGGGCTTTTTCGACGTGCCGGTGGACAATATTTATGCCTCGCCAATTTTATTGAGCGACGTGGTATCCAAGCAGTTTGAAAATTTGCTGGTGGTTTCACCGGATATCGGCGGTGTGGCGCGTGCGCGTGCTTTTGCGAAGCAATTGGAATGCGACTTGGCGATCATTGATAAACGCCGTCCGAAAGCCAATGTGTCGGAAGTCATGAACATCATTGGTGAAGTGGAAGGCCGCTCATGCTTATTGATCGACGACATGGTGGACACTGCCGGCACGATGTGCAAAGCGGCGGAAGTGTTGAAAAGTCGTGGCGCCATTCATGTATCGGCCTACTGTACACACCCCGTGTTGTCCGGTCCGGCGATTGAGCGCGTGAATGCGTCGGTACTGGATGAATTGGTGGTTACCGACACCATCCCGTTGTCGGCTCAGGCCGCCGCCAGTAGTAAAATCCGCCAGCTCAGCTGTGCAAAATTATTGGGCGAGACGATTATTCGCATCGCCAAAGAGGAATCGGTCAGCTCCTTGTTCAGCGAAGTCATCTGATTTTCATCTGACTTTTGAACAGGCGCCGACATATTTTGCGCGGTGGGTGTTTTGAACACGCGCCGCACAAACCATCTGGTCGCGGATGGACAGATTGATTTGAAATCGTTCAAATCATTTTTTATTTTTTGGAGCATATTTATGAAAATTACTGCAAATAGCCGTGCCCTGCACGGTACGGGTGCGAGCCGCCGTATGCGTCGTGAAGGTAAAGTACCTGGCGTCGTTTATGGTTCATCAGGTGCCGCTTTATCAATCGAATTGGATCACAACACTTTGTTCCACGCTTTGCGTAAAGAAGGCGTGCGCTACTCCGTTTTGGATTTGGAATTGGACGGCGCGGTGGAGCAAGTGATCGTGCGTGACGTACAAGTTCACCCATTCAAACCAATGGTTTTGCACATTGATTTGCAACGCGTGAATGCAGACGAAGCCGTTGTGGCCAAAGTACCGTTGAAATTCGTGGGTGGCGAAAACTCACCGGCAGTGAAATTGGCGTCTCAACGTGTGCGTCCTGCGGTATTCAACTTGAAAGTCTCTGCATTGCCGAAAAACTTGCCGAGCGTATTGATCGTGGACACTTCCAAACTGGAAGCCAGCCAAGCGATCAAAGCCAGCCAATTGACCTTGCCAGAAGGCGTATCTTTGGTCTTGGGCAAACAAAAAGACATCACTTTGGCAACTGCGGGCAAGTAACCCCAAGGTTTCACTGTGTTATCATGGCAGCCCACCGTTCGCGGTGGGTTGTTTACTTTTTAGACTCTCACCATCATGGCAGATACCACCAAACTCATCGTCGGACTGGGCAATTACGGAGCGGAATACGAGGACACGCGGCACAACGCGGGCTGGTGGCTGCTCGATGACATCGCGCGTGAATACGGCACAACCTTGAGCACGCAATCGAAGTTTCACGGCTTGGCCGGACGCGCACGCATTGCCAACACCGATGTTTGGCTGCTCAAACCGATGACGTATATGAATCGCTCGGGTTTAGCCATTGCCGCATTGGCCAATTTTTACAAAATCCTGCCCAAAGACATCCTCGTGCTGCACGATGAATTGGACATTCCCGCAGGCACGGCAAAAATGAAAATCGGCGGTTCCACCGGCGGTCACAACGGCCTGAAAGACACGCAAGCGAAACTCGGCACGCCCGATTTTTGGCGACTGCGCATTGGCATTGATCATCCGCGCAACAGCGGTACACCGCAGCAACCTGTAGTCGACTATGTACTCAAGCCACCCAAACAAGCCGAACGCGAAGCGATTGAGCAATCCATCGGCAAAGCGCAAACCATCATTGCCGATTGGGTCGCAGGCGACGTAGAAAAAGCCATGCGTCTGCTGCACCAAAAATAAAGCCGCCGATGACTCAGCCCCACATGAAAAAAAGCGTACAGCTCACACTGTACGCTTTTTGTTGCCATGCGCATAAACTCATCATTGCCGCTGAATCATGCGCGTAAACCCCATCAATAACGCGGCTTCAAAGCAATTTTACCGAGCGACTTGAACTGATCTTGCTGGGTAAAGACCGAACGCCCACCTTTGGCGACGACTTCCCAAGCAATCACACTGACAATATCGTCAATCGCACCTGGAACGGTCGGATCATCAATGAAATCAAAGGTACGCTCATCTTTCATCATCACCGGCTGCGCAAACGACTCATGCACAATCAACAGATCAGCACGACCATCGATGGCGGCCTGATAAATCTCCTGCAAATCAGTCAACACACCCGTGCCAGCGACCGCTTCCTGCATTTCCTCAATCGCCTTGGCACGACGCTCTTTTTGCAGCGGCTCAATCACATCAACCCACGCCTGCTTGCCCAAATCATGCTCGGCCATCGCGTTATAGTTAATCGCGCTATGCCCCACATAAACGGCAGGACGATCCGCGACATGCATCAAGTGACTGTTGTTTTGCTCAGTTGAAATCACCACACACGGCAGCCCCATTTGGTTGTACACCTTAACCAAAGCCTTATCGACCTTATTAAAATACTCACGCAGCATATTGTCCATCAGACTGGCCTGACTGCGTTTGTCGCTGTGCGTGATGTAGTGCGGATTCGCTTTGAATGGAAAATCATCGTTACGAATCTCCTCCACGATAGCGTCGTTAATCACCTCGTACAACTGCACGCCGCCTTGCGACAGCACCATCAACAGGTACGACTCACTGCGGTTATACGCCTTGATCGCATCGCGCACCGCGAAGCGCTCGTCAATATACACGCCTTGCATCGTAGTTGGCCAAGTCGATTTCAGCATTTCCTTGGTGTCGTTCGACAAAAAGATGTGCAAACTGTCTAAATTGTATTGAATGTCAATTTGCTCAGGCAAAGCACTCAAATCATCCAAAATTTTTGCAACCGGACGCTTGCCAAACTCATCGATCAAGCGCTTTTCCGCTTCCGCGCACAAATTTTTCAATAAAATCGCGTCCTGCGCATTGTCAGGATGGGTACGATGCGTGTTCAAGGAAATAGTCACACACGGATTGTTTTTCTCAGACGCCAGACGCG
>CAZCYS010000010.1:0-21579 GCA_964502825.1 uncultured Hydromonas sp.
GCCGTTCTAAAATCGTAGAAAACCAACAACAGGAGACACCATGAACACCACGCCACCCAATGTACCGAATCCAAACAACGACGCTACGCCGAAAAAGCGTAGCATCGTGAAAACCATTTTATTTATTTTGTGGTTGATTATTGCTATCGGATGGTTTTATTTTATTGCGACGTGGCATTAAGCTCATTAAAAACAAAGGCTCTCAATTTAGAGCCTTTGTTTTTAAGCTATATACAGAAACAGGTTAATTTACTCTACTTCATAGTCCTTAAGCGTTTTACCTAATTGATTTTTCCACTCAATCAGCCCATTAGCATTTCGCCCCATAACTACTGCGGCTGCAGTGGAAGGGCTACTAAAAACACAATCGTCAGCAAATTCTAAAAACTCACTTCGATCAAGTAATACTCCTTCACCCATCAATTTTCGCCTTAATGAAACAATGTTTGGGCTAATAGAACTGACCACGGACGAGGTTGCTTTAGAACCTTTGAAAACAACAAACCCTTCTGACGCTGGCTCTCCTCGTGCTTCAGCACCACGTGCAGCATGGATTAAAAAAGTATCTTGCTTTTTCTTTGACTGTTTTTCCCGCTTCTCATCAAAAACCTTATGCCCCAAAGTGTTAACCAGCAATCTGATGTACTCTATAAACTCTTCCATCCCCGCTTTATCCGACTCAGAAATTGAAGACTGAGTTGGTATGACAGAGTTTTCAACTTTATATCGATTAACAGAAACCGCAATTTCATGTAATCGATTCTCTAAATATTTGATATGCGCCTTGTTTAAATTATCATCCTTACTGATAAATACAATTGCTTCACTCCAAAACTCTTTTTGTCCTAATTGTTGATTAAGACGCTTGAGAATACACTCGGCTTCTCCGATATAAACCTGATCCCTTTCTAATTCATTTTTACCAAAAAGCAGATAAACGCCCGTTCCCATTAAATCTGATCGATCCGAACAGTTTTTAATCTCGATACGCGGAATTTTATAAGCCTTGCCGGACCAATTCGACAGCTCGCATGAAATACGACTATTCGGATTGCCATCCATTAGAAATAATTTGATTGTTTTTGCAAACCTCACGACCACATCCTTTTGACTGCATCAATAAAAAAGGCAATCCTCACGGATCGCCTCTTAAGCTTTATTCAGATTTCCCCAACTGCGGCAGCACAGTATCTTTGCCACCAATCAACAGTCCAGTCTGCGTATAAATGCCCAACTTATTGCGCGTATCGACGATATCGAGGTTACGCATGGTGAGCTGACCAATGCGATCGACCGGATCAAATGGTGCGTTCTCAACTTTTTCCATCGACAGACGTTCCGGATGGTAGGTCAGGTTCGGTGATTCGGTGTTGATGATCGAGTAGTCGTTGCCACGGCGTAATTCGAGCGTGACTTCGCCGGTGATGGCGCGTGCGACCCAGCGTTGTGCGGTTTCGCGCAGCATGAGCGATTGTGGATCAAACCAGCGGCCTTGATACAGCAGACGACCCAAGCGCAGACCGTTGATGCGGTATTGTTCGATGGTGTCTTCGTTGTGAATGCCGGTGACCAGACGCTCGTAGGCGATGTGCAGCAGCGCCATACCCGGGGCTTCGTAAATACCGCGTGATTTGGCTTCGATGATGCGGTTTTCGATTTGGTCGGACATGCCGAGACCGTGACGACCGCCGATGCGGTTGGCCTCTTCGATCAGCGCGACCGGATCGTCGTAGGTTTTGCCATTGAGTGCGACGGGCATGCCTTCTTCAAAGCGCACGGTGACTTCTTCGGCTTTGACGTCCACGCCGTCTTGCCAGAACGCCACACCCATAATCGGTTTGACGATGCGAATGCCGCTGTTGAGAAACTCTAGATCTTTGGCTTCGTGCGTCGCACCGAGCATATTCGAGTCGGTCGAATAGGCTTTTTCCGCGGACATTTTGTAGTCAAAGCCGTTGGCGTTCATGAACGCGGACATTTCGGCGCGACCGCCCAGCTCTTCGATGAATTGGTTATCCAACCACGGCTTGTAAATACGCAAATTCGGGTTGGTCAACAGGCCGTAGCGGTAGAATCGCTCGATGTCGTTGCCTTTGAAGGTCGAGCCGTCGCCCCAGATGTTGACGTCGTCTTCTTTCATCGCGGCTACGAGCATGGTGCCGGTCACGGCACGGCCAAGCGGCGTGGTGTTGAAATAGGTTACACCACCGGTGGAGATGTGAAAGGCGTTGCACTGGATCGCGGCGATGCCTTCGGCGGCGAGTTGCTTGCGACAATCGATCAGACGCGCTTGCTCGGCGCCGTATTCCATCGCTTTGCGCGGAATCGCATCGTAGTCATCTTCATCCGGCTGACCCAAATTGGCGGTGTAGGCATACGGTACGGCGCCTTTTTGACGCATCCACAGCAAAGCAGCGCTGGTATCCAAGCCGCCTGAGAATGCGATACCGACTTTTTGCCCTTTGGGCAGGTTTTGTAAGATGGTGTTTGACATACGATTTCCTTAATCATGAATTCTTTATTACAGTCAGCGAATGACCCAAAACCGTAACATTATGGGCAAATTCATTCAGGATGTCCATAGAATACGCGGCGAAAAGCGCTGAGCGCCGCGAAAGTTTTCTCATAAAAAAGCCATCGAGTAAACCTCGATGGCCTTTGTTTTTAGCGCTTGAATCATCAATCGCCGATCAGTCGCCTTTATAGCCTTTCAACTGTAAACGCGCTTTGTGCAACAGCGGCTCGGTGTAGCCCGATGGTTGCTCCGCGCCTTTGAATACCAAGTCGCAGGCGGCTTTGAACGCGATGCCGTCGTAGCCTGGCGCCATCGGCGTGTACAGCGGATCGTGTGCGTTTTGTCCGTCTACGATCACGGCCATGCGTTTGAAGGTTTCCATCACTTGCGCTTCAGTCACCACGCCGTGCATCAACCAGTTCGCCATGTGCTGCGAGCTGATGCGCAATGTGGCGCGGTCTTCCATCAACGCGGTGTCGTGAATGTCCGGTACTTTCGAGCAACCCACGCCGAGGTCAACCCAGCGTACAACGTAGCCCAAAATGCCTTGTGCGTTGTTGTTCAATTCGCGTTGTTTCTCTTCGTCCGTCCAGTCGGTGTGCGTGGACAACGGGATGGTGAGGATGTCATCGACATTGGTCATCGGACGCGATTTGAGTTCGTCTTGACGTGATTTCACGTTGACCATGTGGTAGTGCATGGCGTGCAAAGTCGCGCCCGTCGGTGACGGTACCCACGCGCAGTTCGCGCCGGCATTCGGATGGCTGATTTTTTTCTCCATCATGGCGTGCATAGAGTCTGGTTCCGGCCACATGCCTTTACCGATTTGTGCTTTGCCTTGCAGGCCGCATTTGAGGCCAATGTCCACGTTGGCATTTTCATACGCGCCGAGCCACGGCTCTGCACGCATGAGTTCTTTACGCACCATCGCGCCCGCGTGCATGCTGGTGTGAATTTCGTCGCCGGTGCGATCCATGAAGCCGGTGTTGATGAAGATCACGCGGTCTTTGGCTTCGTTGATACATTGTTTCAAATTCACGGTGGTACGGCGCTCTTCGTCCATGATGCCGACTTTCATGCTGCGCGCGGGCAGGTCAACCGCTTGCTCAGTGCGGCTAAACAGTTCAACCGCAAATGCCACTTCTTCAGGACCGTGCATTTTCGGTTTCACGATGTACATGCTGCCGGTGCGTGAGTTGCGCAAGGCGCCTTTGCCATCGTATTTGAACAGCATACCGGTCACGAGCGCGTCCATGATGCCTTCGAAAATTTCTTCGCCATTGACCAAGATGGCCGGATTGGTCATCAGGTGACCGACGTTACGGATCAACAGCAATGCGCGACCGTGCAAGGTCAATGTACCGCCACCGATGGCGTTGTAGGTGCGGTCTGCATTCAGTTTGCGGGTCAGGGTTTTGCCGCCTTTTTCAAACGACTCAACCAGCGTGCCGTTCATCAAACCCATCCAGTTTTGGTAGCATTCTACTTTTTCTTCTGCATCAACTGCCGCTACGGAGTCTTCGCAGTCTTGAATCGCGGTCACAGCCGATTCGAGCACGATGTCTTTCACACCGGCCGCGTCATCTTTGCCGATGGTGCTGTTGCGATCAATTTGGATTTCGACGTGCAGGTCGTTGTTTTTCAACAATACCGAGGTCGGATTGGCAGCATCACCCAAGAAACCCACGCCTTGCGCCGGATTTTTCAGGCCGACTTTCGCGCCATCAATGGTCACCACCACCGCACCGTTTTCAATCGCGTAGCTTTGCGCATTCACATGCGAGCCTTGCGCCAACGGGAAGTGCGTGTCCAAAAATTCGCGACCGTAGGCAATCACTTTGTCACCACGAATCGGGTTGTAACCCATGCCCGCTTGTGCGCCATCTTCGGAGGAAATCACGTCCGTGCCGTACAAGGCATCGTACAGGCTGCCCCAGCGCGCATTGGCCGCGTTCAACGCATAGCGCGCGTTCCGTACCGGAACCACGAGCTGCGGACCGGCGATGGTGGCGATCTCTGCATCGACGTTTTCGGTGGTGACTTGAAAATCCGGGCAATCCGGCACGATGTAGCCAATTTCGATCAAAAAGGCTTTATAGGCGGCGAAATCCGCGCCTTTATTCGCTTTGTGCCACGCATCAATTTTCGCTTGCAACTCATCGCGTTTGGCCAGCAATGCTTTGTTTTTCGGAGTCAAATCGAGTACCACTTGCTCGAAATTTTTCCAATAGGTCTCGCTGTCTAAGCCAACGCCCGGCAAAGCGGATTCGATGAAGTCAAAGAGGATTTTGTCAATGGCAAGACTGCCACGATTGATGCGTACGGTCATGATGGCTCCTGAGAGTGAATGTTTGTTATGTATTATGTCTTATATAAGACCAAAATACAAGCATAAAAGGCCGATGCCAAGATCAGCAGTAACAACCAAAATAGGGGATTTGCCAGTTCGGCTCACGCATGCCGGTACTTTTTGGGCACGACATTGTGTTGCGATGCGTCAATTATAGCAGAGGGAAGTAATTTTTCGAATATTTTTCTGATTTTTAAATTTTAACAGAGGTATTTAATAAAAATATTAAAAAATCATCATATGAATAAGGTTCCGCCCGTTTGTGTTGGCGCGCTACTCCGTACCGCCATGCACAACTCAATACAGATGCAAAGCACAAAGCCATTGGCGGCTATAGCATGGATTCAGTTTATTTCATTTGTTGCAAACTTTGGCCAAATTGCGTCGGCGATTCAAAGCCAACCACGCGCCCTTTTTCACGACCCGTTTTGGCTTCCAACACGATGATGCCCGGCGGTCCGTACAGGCCAAAATGCTTGAGAATCTCTGTATCCTGCGCGGTGTTTTGCGTCATGTCCACGCGCAACAGTTGAAAATCTTGCATACTGCGCGCGATCTGCGGATCGCTGAAGGTTTTGTGCTCCATCTCAATGCACGAGCGACACCAGTCGGCATACAGATCAATCAGCACCGGCTTGTCACTGTTCGCCACGCGCGCCTGAATCTCCGACAGACTGTACACGCGCTCAAACGCACTGGTTTGCGTCGCGCCCTGAGTGGTGAGCGCATTCCAATATTTACCCCAAACCGGCTGCGCCACCCACACCGCGACGCCCAGCATCATCACGCCAATGAGGTTTTTCACGCGCGTCATCCACGCGCCCGACTTCGGCAACCATTGCCCCAAGCCTGCGCCCAGCAACAGCAACGGCACACCCATGCCATAGGCCAAAACCAACAACGCCAACCCACCAAGCGCTACCTGCCCCGTTTGCGCGATGTAGCTGATCAAGCCCACCAGCGGCGCAGTCACACACGGCGATGCGATCAAGGCTGAAGCTGCGCCCATGATGTACGCGCCCCAGTATCCATTTTTGCCTTGGGTTTTGGCCTGCAACCACGACTGCCAGCGCGCCGACATTTGGATTTGAAACACGTCGAACATAGACAACGCGAGCAACACCAACAACGCCGCAAAACCGAGCAGCACCCACGGATTTTGCAAATAACTTTGCAAAGCCAAACCGGTGCGCGCCGCGATCACGCCGATCAGCGCATACACCGCCGCCATACCGCTGACATAAGCCAGCGCCAAAGCAAAGCCGCGCCAACGCGACTGCTCGCGCTGTTGCCCTGCGAGCAACACCGTCAAAATCGGGAACATCGGAAACATGCACGGCGTGAGCGAGAGCAGTAGACCCAAGCCAAACACCACCAGCAGCGCCCAAACAATATGATTCTGCGCAAACAAATTGCCGGCAAAACTGCTGTTGTCCAAGGTTTTGGATACCGCCGTGGTGGAAACACTTGGCTCTATACGAACTCCTGTATCCGCCGTCACATCATTCAGTCCTGCGGTGCTGTTGCTTGGCTTGATTTCAACCACGGGACTGAGCTGCTCGGATGGGTGCGCAGCACCCTGCGTCGATGAGCCAGCAGAAGATGCGCTGTTTGCACCAGCCGTTGACTGCTGGTGTGTCGTCTCGGCAGACGCTGGGGCTGTATGGGCAGCCGTCGCATTTGGCAGCGCTGCACCCACGCCGGAACCGGTCATCGGCGTGATGCGCAAAACCATCTGATTTTTGCGTGGCGGATAGCACAATCCCTGATCGGCGCAGCCACGCGAGGCCACCACGATTTTGAACGCCGCTTCACCCTCGCCCGTCGATTGGATCGGCACGTTCAAGCGCAGTGTGTTGTGATAATACGCCACGTCTTTACCGAAATTTTCATCGAACTTCACTTGCGCGGGCGGCATTTTTACGCCGCCATTTTGCGTTACGCGTCCGTCGGGGCTGACCACTGTGAAGGCAAACTCATCGCGGTACATGTAGTAACCCGGTGCGATTTTGAACTCGACTTGTATCGTCGCCTTCGCACCGCTCTGATTGACGATCGTCGCTTGAAAAGGAAATGCCTGCTCAGGCGGCAGATACTCCGCCGCCAATACCTTGCCGGACACCATAAACAGTATCAGCAGCAGCCATTTAAACCCAATCAATCTCAAAACCGTCATAAACTTACTTTCAAAAACGCCGTCGCTTGGCGCAACACACGCTCAGTTTTTCATCCAATAAAAAAGCGAACCACTAAGGGTTCGCCATTTTAACCGAGAGTTTCGATGGAAATATGGATGCCATCGAAATCATCTGAGGTTTATTCCGCTTCCGGACGATCAACCAATTCAATGAATGCCATAGGTGCATTGTCACCCACGCGGAAGCCACATTTCAAAATGCGGGTGTAGCCGCCGGCACGTGTTGCATAACGTGGCGCGATTTCATCAAACAATTTTTTCACTGCATCAGCGTCACGCAAACGAGCAAACGCCAAACGACGATTCGCAACGGTTGGGTTTTTCGCCAAGGTGATCAATGGCTCAACCACGCGACGCAATTCTTTTGATTTAGGCAAAGTGGTTTTAATCACTTCGTGCTGAATCAAAGACACAGACATATTACGGAACATAGCCAAACGGTGGCTGGAAGTACGGTTTAATTTACGCAAACCTGAACGATGACGCATGATAATTTCCTTTAAACAAAATCTAAAACGTAACTCTTCTATCCCCAGTGTACTAATGCTTGCCAATGGGGCGGGTTCGTTGATGTGGTTAATTAAATAACAACCAGGGAGATTTTCCCTTTGTTGCTTTTTTCAAAAATTTGTCAGGGGTTGCCCAACAAAATCTTAAACTGAAAAACGGCAAAAGTAGAATTCTACTTTTGCCGAATATTGCTTACATTTCCAAATTAGCCGGTGGCCAATTGTCCAATTTCATACCCAAAGTCAAGCCGCGAGCAGCCAAAACTTCTTTGATTTCAGACAAGGATTTACGACCCAAGTTCGGCGTTTTGAGCAAATCTTGCTCGGTACGACGCACCAAGTCGCCAATGTATTGAATCGCTTCGGCTTTCAAGCAGTTCGCTGAACGCACGGTCAATTCCAACTCATCTACTGGACGCAACAAGATCGGATCAAATTGCGGTACCGCATTATTTGACGCAGCCAAGGCCGTTGGATCAACGGTGTTTTGCAAAGCGGCAAACACAGACAATTGTTCGATCAAGATGGCTGCCGATTGGCGCACCGCTTCCTCAGGCGTAATCACGCCGTTGGTTTCGATGTGCATCACCACTTTATCCAAGTCGGTGCGTTGCTCCACACGTGCAGATTCCACGCTGTAACTCACTTTACGAATTGGAGAGAATGATGCGTCCAACAAAATGTGACCGATTTTTTTGCTGTGGTCATCAGCAAACGCACGCACGTTACCCGAAACGTAACCACGGCCTTTTTCAATCTTAATTTGCATATCCAAATCACCGCCGGCCAAGTGAGCGATCACATGATCCGGATTGATGATTTCGACTTCGTGCGAACCTTGGATATCAGCCGCAGTCACAACGCCTTCACCTGATTTTTTCAAAGTCAGGGTAATTTCGTCACGATCATGCAGTTTGAATACGATGCCTTTAACATTCAATAAGATATCAACCACATCTTCTTGAACGCCATCCAAAGTTGAATACTCGTGCAAGGCACCCGCAATTTGCACTTCTGTCGCGGCATATCCCGTCATAGACGAGAGCAACACTCGGCGCAACGCATTGCCCAGAGTGTGACCATATCCACGTTCAAAAGGCTCTAACACGACTTTTGCGCTGTACTCACCCGTTGCTTCAACTTGAATGTTGCGTGGCTTTAAAAATGCATTGTTAGACATGGAATTCCTTTCAACAAAACCGCAAGTGTCGTCCTGAACACCCGCGGCTGGTGGCGATATGAACAACTCTGCATGTGATCAGCATGCAGAGGTACAGCATTGATTAACGTGAGTACAACTCAACGATCAAGTGTTCGTTCACATCATGTGCCACATCAGAACGATCCGGCGTTGCTTTGAATACGCCTTCCATTTTCTTAGTGTCTACTGAAACCCAAGAAGGCATACCCACTTGCTCAGCCAATTGCAATGCTTCAGCGATACGCACTTGCTTTTTCGCCTTTTCAGTCACACCAATGACGTCGCCCGGACGCACTTGGATAGAAGGAATATTCGCAACTTGACCATTCACAGTGATGGCTTTGTGGCTCACCAATTGACGTGCTTCCGCGCGAGTTGAGCCGAAGCCCATGCGATAAACCACGTTGTCCAAGCGTTGTTCCAACAAACGCACCAACAATTCACCGGTGTTGCCACGCAGACGTTCTGCTTCCGCGAAATAGCGGCGGAATTGGCGTTCCAACACGCCGTACATACGTTTGAGTTTTTGCTTTTCACGCAACTGGAGACCATAGTCCGACGTACGTGCACCTGATTTGGCGCCGTGCTGACCCGGTTTGGTTTCAATTTTGCATTTTGAGTCTAAAGTGCGACGTGCACTTTTCAAGAATAAATCTGTGCCTTCACGGCGGGCCAACTTGGCCTTTGGACCGATATAACGTGCCACGATATTTCCCTTAAGTTAATACGCACAACCATTCACGGTCATGCGCACGTTTCATCAGAAAACCTGATAAAACAGTGGTCTTAAAAAATGAACTTCAATGAAGCCAATGAACGCGTATCTGAGCTGATTGAGTATCGGATTCATACCGACAAACAATTGTCAAACCACATCTTTTGGCGAGATATTTTACCGACATGCGCGATTGAAATAATTGCACACGCAAGCAAAACAAAAGCGTAATCGCAGATTTTACACGGCGATTACGCAAATGTCAAATGAAATCAATTAGATACGACGGCGTTTCGGCGGGCGGCAGCCATTGTGTGGTACCGGAGTCACATCTTGAATCGATGTCACTTTGATGCCCAACGCATTCATCGCGCGAACTGATGATTCACGACCTGGACCTGGGCCTTTGATGCGCACTTCCAGATTTTTGATACCGTACTCTTGAGCCACTTTACCAGCCGCTTCTGCCGCAACCTGAGCCGCGAAAGGAGTCGATTTACGTGAACCTTTAAAACCAGCGCCACCAGCAGTCGCCCATGACAAAGCATTGCCTTGGCGATCGGTGATGGTGATGATGGTGTTGTTAAAAGACGCGTGGACGTGCAAAATGCCGTCGGCAACGTTCTTTTTCACTTTCTTGCGCGCGCGTGCCGCGGCGCTATTTGCAGCTTTTGCCATATCAATAATTCCTTACAATTATTTTTTCAATGCATTATTTTTTCAATGCAATACCTGCTTTACGTGGACCCTTACGAGTACGCGCGTTGGTTTTGGTACGTTGGCCGCGCACAGGCAAGCCTTTACGATGACGTAAACCACGGTAGCAGCCCAAGTCCATCAAGCGTTTGATTGACATGGTCACTTCACGACGCAAGTCACCTTCGATGGTGAAGGAACCAACCGCGTCACGCAGTTTTTCCAAATCAGCATCGTCCAAGTCTTTGACTTTTTTTGTCGCAGGAACGCCAGTTGCCTCACAAATTTTCAGTGCGCGAGGACGACCGATACCATAAATCGCAGTCAAACCAATACAGGTATGTTTGTGCGGCGGGATATTAACACCAGCAATACGAGCCATTTATATTTCCTTTTACTTAATTAACCTTGACGTTGCTTATGACGTGGGTCACTTGAGCAAATCACGCGCACAACGCCATTGCGACGAATAATCTTGCAATTGCGGCAAATGCGCTTCACAGATGCGAGAACTTTCATTAAAACACTCCTCAACTAAATTTTCTATCCGTTACTTTGAACGGAATACGATACGGGCTTTTGACAAATCATACGGCGTTAATTCAACCGTCACTTTGTCTCCTGGCAGAATGCGAATATAGTGCATTCGCATTTTACCGGAAATGTGCCCCAAGACCATGTGGCCGTTTTCTAACTTTACTCGGAAGGTGGCATTTGGTAAATTTTCCACCACCTCGCCTTGCATTTGAATTACATCATCTTTAGCCATGATTCGCCTTTATTTCAAACCTTTGAAATTCGCTTTGCGCATCAAAGATTCGTACTGCTGACTCATCATAAATGCTTGTACTTGCGCCATAAAGTCCATCGCAACGACCACGATAATCAAGATGGACGTACCACCGAAAATCATGCCGGACGAGCTACCCAAAGCCATCATGAAAAACTCAGGCAGCAAACACACCAAAGTCAAGTACAACGCACCGGTCAGGGTCAAACGCGTCAGAATTTTGTCCATATAACGCGTGGTTTGTTCGCCTGGACGAATCCCTGGCACCACAGCGCCTTGCTTTTTCAAATTATCCGCAGTTTCTCGACTATTAAAGACCAAAGCCGTGTAGAAAAACGCGAAGAAAATGATGGATGCCGCATACAAGGTCATATACAACGGACGTCCCGGAACCAACTGTGCGGTCAAATCTTTCACCCACAACAAATTGCTGGAGCTAAAGAAGTTCATAATGGTCGCAGGCAGCAGCAAGATTGATGAACCAAAAATCGCAGGAATCACGCCGGACATATTCACTTTCAGCGGCAAGAACGAACTTTGACCACCCATCATGCGATTGCCCACTTGGCGTTTTGCGTAGTTGATCGGAATCTTACGTTGACCACGCTCCACAAACACGACAAAGAACACCACGCCAATTGCCGCAAGAATAATACCCAAGCCCAGCAGTGGCGATATTTGACCAGAACCCATACCTGAGAACAAACTGTACACACCCGTTGGCAAGCTCGCGACAATACCCGCAAAAATGATGATCGAGATCCCGTTACCCAAACCGCGTTCGGTGATCTGCTCACCCAACCACATTAGGAACATCGTACCAGTCACCAAGCTAACCATCGCTACACCGACAAACCCCCAACCCGGATTCGGCACGATCGTGTCGCCCATCCCTTGCATGCCCTGAATTTGCGAGGCAATGAAATAGGATTGCACAATCGCCAAAGCCAAAGTCAGATAACGGGTGTATTGCGTCATTTTGCGACGTCCCGCGCCACCTTCCTTCTGCAACGCATGCAAAGACGGAACCACCACGCCGGCCAACTGCATCACAATCGAAGCAGAAATGTACGGCGTAATCCCCAAGGCAATGATCGACGCGCGAGACATCGCCCCACCCGAGAACAGGTTCATCATCGCGAACAAACCACTACCGGCACTGTTTTGCAAAGACTGCGCCAGCGCCGCCGCGTTTACACCTGGAACCGGCACATGCGCCAACACGCGATACACCAGCAAAGCGAGAATCAAAAACATCAAACGCTGTTTTAATTCCGGCGAAGTTTGCGCTTTAGCCGCTTGCGATTTTACTTGATTGGATAATTTGGCTGTAGCCACAAATACCTCTCAATTACTCGTCTGCAACAGAGCCGCCAGCCGCTTCGATCGCCGCACGCGCGCCTTTAGTCGTCAAGAGACCTTTCAAAGTCACTTTACGAGTAATTTCGCCCGTCGCAACTACTTTTGCGCTGGAAGTCAATTCGCCCAACAAACCGGCTTGTTTCAAAGCCAACAAGTCGATTTCATCCACTGGCAATTTGTTCAAATCATTCAAATTCACTTCGCCAACAAAACGACGAGTCAATGAAGTAAAGCCACGCTTAGGCATACGACGATGCATCGGCATTTGACCGCCTTCAAAACCGACGCGGTGAAAACCACCTGCGCGCGATTTTTGACCTTTGTGGCCACGACCCGCTGTTTTACCCAAACCTGAACCGATACCGCGACCAACACGGCGCTTTGCGTGTGTTGCGCCGTCAGCAGGGGCAATGGTATTTAAAAACATAGTATTTCCTCCGTGCTCAATTAGTCAACGATGCGGACTAAGTAAGCCACTTTGTTAATCATGCCGCGAACAGCAGGAGTATCCTCCAACTCACGAACCTGACCAATTTTTTTCAAACCCAAACCCAACACGGTATCGCGGTGGGATTGTTTTGTGCCAATCACGCTTTTTACCAAGGTGACTTTAACAGTAGATTCTGCCATGATCTGCTCCTTAGCCTGTGATGTCTTCAACTGACTTGCCACGTTTTGCGGCGATATCAGCTGGAGTTGATTGTTTGCGCAAACCGTCCAAGGTTGCACGAACCAAGTTGTATGGGTTAGAAGAACCCAAAGACTTGGCAACTACGTTGTGCACACCCATAACGTCGAATACCGCACGCATTGGACCACCTGCGTTAACACCAGTACCGTCTTTGGCTGGCGACATCAATACGCTGGCTGCGCCGTGCTTACCAGTCACCGAGTGTTGCAACGTACCGTCTTTCAAAGGCACTTTGAACATTGAGCGACGCGCTTGCTCCATGGCTTTTTGAACAGCCACAGGCACTTCACGTGCTTTACCTTTGCCCATGCCGATACGGCCATCGCCATCACCTACTACGGTCAACGCGGCAAAACCCATAATACGACCACCTTTTACCACCTTGGTGACGCGATTCACTGCGATCATCTTTTCGCGTAAACCGTCATCTGCCTGGCTTTGGTCTTTAGATTGAACTTTAGACATAAATATTCCTTGTTTGTCGTGGTATCAATTCGGCTTAAAACTGCAAACCAGCTTCACGAGCCGCTTCAGCCAAAGCTTTCACACGACCATGAAATTGGAAACCCGAGCGATCAAAAGCGACTTGAGTCACACCAGCGGCTTTTGCTTTTTCTGCGATGGCCGCGCCTACTGCTTTGGCTGCTGCCACATTACCACCGTTGCCGCCGATTTGCGTACGCAAAGCAGCTTCAGCAGAAGATGCTGTAGCCAACACTTTATTGCCTTCGGCAGAAATCACGCTGGCGTAAATATGCAAATTGGTACGATTGACGACCAAACGGTTGACTTTCAACTCAGCAATTTTGGCACGGGTTTTGCGTGCTCGGCGCAAACGCGCTTGCTTTTTGTCTTGCATCATAATTCCTTTTAAGAACGATAATCCATGTTTGCATCCCCCTCGGAATTAACCTTGCTAAGATGCAAACCTTAACGATTATTTTTTCTTGGTTTCTTTCATAATCACCACTTCGCCTGCATAGCGAACACCTTTGCCTTTGTATGGCTCTGGCGGACGGTAGCCGCGCACTTCTGCCGCAACTTGACCGACTTTTTGCTTGTCAATGCCTTTGATGATGATTTCAGTTTGGCTTGGTGTTTCCGCTTTGATGCCGTCTGGCAAAGCGTAGTTCACGTCATGCGAAAAACCCAATTCCAACTTGAGGATGTTGCCTTCCGCTTTCGCACGGTAGCCGACGCCGATCAAGTTCAGTTTCTTTTCAAAACCTTTGGTAACGCCTTGAACCATATTGGCCAACAACGCACGGGTCGTGCCTTGCAACGCATTGGATTCACGGCTTTCGTCTTTACGCTCAATGATCAGTTGACCATCTTTGTTTTCGATCGCTACCTTGTCGCTAAATGCGGCTTCCAAAACACCCAAAGCACCTTTAACGGTCACAACACCATTTGCCATGCTAACTTCAGCGCCGTTTAACGCAACTGGATTCTTACCTACTCGAGACATATCTTTTCTCCTTATCCGTTACGCAACAACACACAACACTTCGCCGCCAACACCCAGCGAGCGCGCTTTGCGATCAGTAATCACGCCTTTTGACGTCGATACGATTGCAACACCCAAGCCGTCCATGACGCGCGGAATGCCTGTGCAGTGACGATAAATACGCAAACCAGGTTTAGACACGCGCTCAATACGCTCAATCACTGGACGACCAGCATGGTATTTCAACACGATATCCAAAACAGGTTTGGCAGCTTCGCCACCCACTTTAAACTCTTCAATATAGCCTTCTTCTTTCAGCACATTCGCAATAGCCACTTTCAATTTAGAAGAGGGCATGGAAACAGTGGCTTTCTCCACCATTTGCGCATTGCGAATACGCGTCAACATATCGGCGATTGGATCACTCATACTCATTTTCGTTTCTCCTTTGCCAATTACCAGCTTGCTTTAACCAAGCCTGGGATTTCACCAGACATGGCCGCATCACGCAATTTTGTACGACCCAAACCGAATTGACGGAATGTACCACGAGGGCGACCGGTCAATTGGCAGCGGTTGCGCAAACGGGTTGGGTTTGCATTGCGCGGCAATTGTTGTAACTTCAAACGCGCTTCGTAGCGTTCGTCTTCGGATTTGGATTGATCTTGAATGATCTTCACCAATTCAGCGCGCTTGCCAGCAAATTTTGCCACCAAAGCTTCGCGCTTTTTCTCACGATTGATCAGGGATAATTTAGCCATTGATCTATCCTTAATTACGGAATGGGAATTTGAAAGCCGCCAACAATGCTTTGGCTTCCTCATCGGTTTTCGCAGTCGTGGTCACACTGATGTTCAAACCACGCAACGCGTCGATTTTGTCGTACTCAATTTCGGGGAAAATAATTTGTTCTTTTACGCCGATGTTGTAGTTACCACGACCATCAAACGAACGACCATTCACACCACGGAAGTCACGTACGCGAGGGAATGCAACGGTTACCAAGCGATCCAAGAACTCATACATTTTTTCACCACGCAAGGTCACCATACAACCGATTGGATAATCCTCACGAATCTTGAACCCTGCAATCGCTTTACGCGCCACAGTCACCACAGGTTTTTGACCTGCGATCTTCGTCAAATCAGAAACCGCGTGTTCCATCACTTTTTTATCAGCAACAGCCTCACCCACACCCATATTCAAGGTGATTTTAGTGATGCGCGGCACTTCCATAATTGATTTGTAGCCAAATTGACCCATCAATTGTGGAACGATTTTCTCTTTATAAATATTTTGCAAACGAGCCATGTGTTTCCCCTTACGCTACGGCTTCGCCGTTGGATTTAAATACGCGGATTTTTTTGCCATCCACTTCTTTAATCCCAACGCGATCCGCTTTTTGGGTTTTAGCATTAAACAATGCCACGTTAGACACGTGAATCGGCATGGTTTTGCTCACAACGCCACCCTCGACACCTGCCATTGGGTTTGGACGTTGATGCTTCTTAGCCACATTGACGCCTTCAACAGTTACATAATCAGCATCCACGCGACGCGTTACCACGCCGGTTTTGCCTTTGTCTTTGCCTGTCAAAACCACAACAACATCGCCTTTACGAATTTTTTCCATGTCGCCCCCTTACAGCACTTCTGGCGCCAAAGACACGATCTTCATGAACTTCTCGCCACGCAACTCACGCGTAACCGGTCCAAAAATACGTGTGCCAATCGGCTCTAACTTGTTGTTCAACAATACAGCCGCGTTGTCGTCAAATTTAATGCGTGAACCATCGGCGCGACGAACACCACTGGCGGTACGAACCACCACAGCGTTATACACTTCGCCTTTTTTCACACGACCACGAGGAGCGGCTTCTTTAATACTAACCTTGATGATGTCACCAACGCCAGCATAGCGGCGCTTTGAGCCGCCCAACACTTTGATACACATTACGGAACGTGCGCCGGTGTTGTCGGCCACATCCAACCTACTTTGCATCTGAATCATGATATCTTTCCCAACTTAATCGCCAAGCCATCAGCTGTAACGGTCAGTTTTGGTCTCTCTACATCCCGCCACAAACTTGCTGCTTGCTTCGGAAGTAGCACTGGAGTTGAATCTCTTGCGAGATTTTGAATCTGAGTCCATCAAACTTCGATTTTCTCAAACGAGACGAAGATTATATTCGATCTTCTGAATTCTCTCAAGTCTTTTCTGAGTAATCACTCACAATCAGAGCAAATCTTGAGAATTTTCGCCTATTTTTACTGCTATTGTGCTTATTTAATACACCACCAACCAAAAAACTGAGCAAACAATCCCAAAGTTGAGATTGTTTGCCACAGATTCGATCAATATCGATTAAATAACGCGAGCCGCTTCGAGGAGCTTCGTCACTTGCCAAGATTTGGTTTTTGACAATGGACGGGTTTCTTCGATTTCGACCAGATCGCCTTCGTTGTATTGATTGGCTTCGTCATGCGCATGGTATTTTTTCGATTTAACGATGAATTTACCATACAGCGGATGTTTCAAACGATGCTCAACCAAAACGGTAACGGTTTTGTCCATTTTATTAGACGAAACGCGACCCACCAAGGTACGGGTTAATTTAGTTTCACTCATTATTCACCTGCCTTTTGTTGCTTTTGGTGCATCACTGTGCGTACACGAGCGATGTCACGACGCACTTTGCGCAGCTGATTTACGTCATTGAGTTGCTGCATGGCTTTTTGCATACGCAAATTGAATTGCGTTTTCAACAATGCATTTAACTCTTCTTGTAACGCCGCGGCGTCTTTGGTCATCAATTCTTTAGCACTCATGTTCACTCCTTAACCACCAATGGTACGCGTCACAAACACGCACTTGATCGGCAGTTTGGCTTGTGCCAAACGAAATGCTTCACGCGCCAATTCCTCTGGTACGCCGTCCATTTCGTATAACATTTTGCCGGGTTGAATTTCAGCAACATAGTATTCGGGATTACCCTTACCGTTACCCATACGAACCTCTGCAGGCTTGTTGGAAATCGGTTTGTCAGGGTAAATACGAATCCAAATACGGCCACCACGTTTGATGTGACGGGTCATCGCACGACGCGCAGATTCGATCTGACGCGCAGTGATGCGACCACGACCAACGGCTTTCAAGCCGAAATCACCAAACGATACCTCTGCACCGCGTGTCGCCACGCCGGTGTTACGGCCTTTTTGCTCTTTACGATATTTTCTACGTGCGGGTTGCAACATAATTATTCTCCTGCACTTTCAGTTTTAGCTTCAGTTTTGCGTGCGGTACGGCGACGCGCTGGAGCATCACCATCACGGCGACGATCACCACCTGGGCGACCTTCACGGCGTGCTGGTTTTTTATCATCTTTACCATCGTGCTCATAGCCTGTGCCCGGCAAAGCTTTACGGCTGAGCGTATCGCCTTTGTAGACCCAAACTTTGATACCGATGATGCCATAAGCGGTCAACGCGGTGCTGGTTGCGTAGTCGATGTTTGCACGCAGGGTATGCAGAGGCACGCGGCCTTCACGATACCATTCTGAACGAGCAATCTCGATACCATTCAAACGGCCTGAGCTCATGATTTTGATACCTTGAACGCCCAAGCGCATGGCATTTTGCATTGAACGACGCATTGCGCGACGGAACATCACGCGTTTTTCCAATTGTTGAGCGATCGAGTCACCAATCAATTGCGCATCGATTTCAGGCTTGCGCACTTCTTCGATGTTCACGTGTACCGGCACATTCATCAATGCTTGCAGTTCTTTGCGCAACACTTCGATGTCTTCGCCTTTTTTACCAATAACCACACCTGGACGCGCAGAGAAAATCGTGATACGCGCAGTTTTGGCTGGGCGCTCGATCAAGATACGCGCAACCGATGCGTTTTTCAGTTTTTTCTTGAGGTATTCGCGAACTTTCAAGTCTTCGTTCAATGTTTGCGCGAAGTCTTTGTTGCTCGCATACCAACGCGAGTCCCAATCACGGGTAACCGGTAGACGGAAGCCTGTAGGGTTAATCTTTTGTCCCATTCCTTGCTCCTTATTGACCAACGGTCACTGTGATGTGACAGGTTTGTTTTTCGATACGATTGCCGCGGCCTTTGGCACGGGCAGACATACGCTTGAGTGATGTACCTTTGTCAACAAAGATACGAGTCACACGCAACTCATCAATATCCGCACCATCGTTGTGCTCGGCATTGGCAATTGCTGATTCCAATACTTTCTTGATAATGACAGCCGCTTTCTTTTGTGTAAATGTGAGCGTATTCAAAGCTTGCTCAACTTGTTTACCGCGAATCAAATCGGCCACCAAGCGGCCTTTTTGAGCAGACAAGCGCACGCCACGTAAAATAGCTGTAGTTTCCATGACGCTTCCTTATTTCTTCGCTTTTTTGTCAGCGACGTGACCTTTAAACGTACGGGTCAACGCAAATTCACCCAACTTGTGACCCACCATATTTTCAGAAATATAGACGGGTACGTGTTGGCGACCATTGTGTACAGCGATTGTTAAGCCGATGAAATCAGGCAAAACAGTCGAACGACGAGACCAAGTTTTAATTGGTTTCTTATCACGATTTGCAACCGCCGCTTCCACTTTTTTCAATAAGTGAGCGTCGCAAAATGGACCTTTTTTAACTGAACGAGCCATTTATTACTCCTTATTTGTAACGACGTTTAACAATCATGTTATCTGTACGCTTGGTACTGCGTGTACGATAACCCTTAGTCGGCTGACCCCAAGGCGATACTGGATGACGACCACCTGATGTACGACCTTCACCACCACCATGCGGGTGATCCACCGGATTCATCACGACACCACGAACGGTCGGACGAACACCACGCCAGCGAGTCGCACCGGCTTTACCGATTTGACGCAGACCGTGCTCTTCGTTACCCACTTCACCGATGGTTGCGCGGCAATCCACGTGTACCTTGCGAATTTCGCCTGAGCGCAAACGCAACTGTGCGTAAACGCCTTCACGCGCCAACAATTGAACCGAAGTACCTGCTGAGCGAGCCAATTGCGCGCCTTTGCCCGGCTTCATTTCGATACAGTGAATGGTTGAACCCACTGGAATATTGCGAATAGGCAAGGTATTACCCGGTTTGATTGGCGCTTCAGAACCGCTAACCAATTCGTGACCGGCTTTAACACCACGCGGAGCGATGATGTAACGACGCTCGCCATCTGCGTACAACAACAAGGCGATGTTGGCTGAACGGTTCGGATCATATTCCAAACGCTCTACTTTGGCCAAAATACCGTCTTTGTCATTGCGCTTGAAGTCAATTACACGATAGTGGTGCTTATGACCACCGCCACGATGACGGGTGGTGATGTGACCATTATTGTTACGACCGGCGTTTTGCTTTTGCGCTTCCAACAACGGTGCGTACGGCGCACCTTTGTGCAGATCGCGGTTAACAACCTTGATCAGACCGCGACGACCCGGAGTCGTTGGTTTTACTTTTACGAGTGCCATATTACTTCACCTCCTCGTCAAAGTGAATTTCTTGACCTTTTTTCAGACCAACGTAAGCAATACGCACATTGTTGCGACGACCCATGCCGTAGCGCGTGCGTTTTGATTTGCCTTTGCGATTGATCACACGAACCGCGTCCACTTCAACTTTAAACAACAATTCAACCGCCGCTTTGATTTCAGGCTTGGTCGCACATGGCATTACACGGAAAGCAACTTGCTCATTTTTTTCCGCGATCATGGTGCTTTTTTCTGAAACGATCGGCGCCAAGAGTACTTGCATTAAACGTTCTTGATTCATGACAAGATCTCCTCGATTTGCGCCACAGCACCCTTAGTCACCACTACTTTTTTGTAGAACAACAATGACAGTGGATCCGCATATTTGGCTTCGCACACATATACGTGCGGCAAATTGCGAGATGCCAAGAACAGGTTTTCAGAATAGTCGTCAGTGATGATCATGACTGATTCCACACCCATGGCTTTCAATTTATCAGCAACCAATTTGGTTTTTGGCGCTTCAACTACGAAGTCCTCTACCACTACCAAACGGTCATCGCGCACCAATTGTGAGTAGATGCTGCACAATGCGGCACGGTGCATTTTACGATTCACTTTTTGAGAGAAATTCTCTTCCGGTGAATTCGGGAATGCACGTCCACCTCCACGCCAGATCGGCGAAGATGTCATACCCGCACGCGCACGACCAGTACCTTTTTGACGCCAAGGTTTTTTGGTTGAGTGCTTAACGGTTTCGCGGCTTTTCTGAGCACGATTACCCGAACGCGCGTTGGCTTGATACGCCACGACGATTTGGTGAATCAATGCTTCATTGTATTCGCGACCGAAGATTTCATCAGAAACCGCAACGGTTCCTGCTTGACCCAGGAGCTTGATATCCATTATTTCGCCCCTTTCGCTTTCACCGCCGTGCGCACGATGATGTTGCCGTTTTTAGAGCCGGGAACCGCACCCTTAACCAACAACAAACCGCGCTCTGCATCCACACGAGCGATTTCTAAATTTTGTACTGTACGGTTAACGTCACCCATGTGACCCGTCATGCGTTTACCCGGGAATACACGACCCGGATCTTGCGCCATACCGATAGAACCCGGCACGTTATGTGAACGCGAGTTACCGTGCGATGCGCGACCTGACGAGAAGTTGTAGCGTTTGATCGTGCCTGCGTAGCCTTTACCGATGGTAACGCCAGAGACATCCACTTTTTGGCCAACTTCGAAGATTTCAACCGATACATTTGAGCCGGCAGACAACTGAGACAATGCCTCAGCATCCATACGAAACTCTTTTGTGAAAGAACCTGCTTCCACGCCCGCTTTAGCCAAATGCCCAGCTTGAGCCTTTGCCACACGAGACGCACGGCGGGTACCGTAGGTCACCTGAACAGCAGCATAACCATCTGCTTCAGGCGTCTTGATTTGGGTAACGCGATTGTTCGATACATCCAGCACAGTTACAGGAATAGACTCGCCATCCTCTGTAAAAATGCGGGTCATACCGACCTTGCGTCCCAATAGACCCAGTCCATTGTGAATCATTTTTAAACTCCATTCTCGACTACGAT
>CAZCYS010000011.1:0-2160 GCA_964502825.1 uncultured Hydromonas sp.
TTAATGTGGAGTAGTGGATATGCGCATACTGTTAGCAGAAGACGATGAAGTGCTCGCCGACGGTCTCTCGCGTGCCTTGCGCGAAACCGGCTACGCGGTGGATGTGGTGAACGACGGCCAGCAGGCCGATGCTGCGCTGTCCACGCAGGAATGCGATTTGCTGATTCTGGATTTGGGTTTGCCGAAAATGTCCGGTTTGGAGGTTTTGCGTCGCGCGCGTGCGCGTCACATGTACACGCCGGTATTGATTTTGACCGCTGCCGACTCGGTGGAACAACGTGTTCAGGGCTTGGATTTGGGGGCGGACGATTATATGGCCAAGCCGTTTTCCCTGCATGAGTTGCTCGCGCGCGTGCGGGCGCTCACGCGCCGCCAAGCGGGTTTTGGCCAAAGCCGAATTCAGTTGGGCAATTTGAGCTTTGATCTGGTCTCGCGCAGCGCGCAGGTGGACGATCAGTTGATCGATCTGTCGGCACGCGAATTGGGCGTATTGGAAATTTTGCTCAATCGCACGGGGCGGTTGGTGTCCAAAGAGCAGATTCTCGATCATTTGTGCGAGTGGGGTGAAGAGGTCAGTCACAACGCGATTGAGGTGTATGTGCACCGTCTGCGCAAAAAATTGGAGCCGTCGGGCTTGAACATTACCACCATTCGCGGTCTGGGCTATTGTCTGGAAAAACCGAAAGAGGTGCCGGATGCGATTCCTTAAATCTCTCTAATATAGTCCCTAACTTTGCATTGAACCGAGCCAATGTGGCGTAGATTCCAAACCTCCCGCCCCAAATCGCTGTTTGGGCAAATCATGCTGTGGATGCTGTTGCCGCTGATTATTCTGTGGCCGCTGTCCATGCTGATTTCCTATCCGATTGGGCGCAGCATTGCCGACTCGCCTTTTGATCAGAGTCTGAGCAATCAAATCCAACTGTTGCAGCAGCGCGTGTACAGCGAGCAAGTCGGCACGCCGTGGCATGTGGTGGCCGATGACGGTACGGACAAACGGGTGTTTCAGCTCATCACCGCCGATGGCGTGTCGATTGAAGGTTGGGCGAAGCTGCCGCAGCCGCCTTTGCTCGATTCGATTGAGCTGAACCGCGTGCAATTTTACAATACCAAAATTGATGGCGAACCCTACCGCATGGCGTATGTGTGGTTGCAATTGAACGCCACCTCGCCGCTGACGGTGAAATTTTCACCTGACACCTTGGTATTGCTGCAAATCGGCGAAACGCTGAATAAGCGCCGCGCGCTGGCGCGGCAAATTTTGCAGGGCGTGACCTTGCCGCAATTGATGTTTCTGCCGATTGCGGTGATGCTGATTTGGTTTGGCTTGACGCGCGGGATCATGTCGCTCAATCGCCTGCAAATGAGCGTTTTACAACGCAATGAAAACGATTTGAGCAATTTATCTTTGGACGATACGCCTGAGGAAGTGCAGCCGCTGGTGCGCAGTTTTAACAATATTCTCAGTCGCTTGCGGCGCAACGTCGGTCTGCAAAAACGCTTTTTGGCCGACACCGCGCATCAAATCAAAACGCCGCTGGCCGGACTGAAAGCGCAGGCTGAGTTGGCGCTCAATACCAAAAGCTCGCTACAACGGCGCGAGAGTCTGGAGCACATCAGCAGCTCCGCCGATCGTGCGGCGCGCTTGGTATCGCAATTGATCGCATTGGCGCGTACCGAACACATCAGCAACGAAGGCACAGACTGGAAAAACGTCGATCTGGTGCAGGCGGCGCGTGATCAATTGGTCAATGCTGCCGACCACGCGATGCAGGCGGGGCTATTGATCGCGTTTGAAGCGCCCGATTGGGAAGTACCGGTGTTTGCCCAGCCGGTGATGCTCGGTGAATTGATCAAAAACCTGATTGATAACGCTTGTCACTACACCCAGTCCGATGTCACCGTGCGCGTGACGCAGGATCATTTGGCCGCGCATTTGTACGTACTGGACAATGGCCCTGGAATTCCCGCGCATGAGCGCGAGCAGGTATTTGAGCCATTTTACAGTGTGTTGGGCGAGAACAAAGGCGGCAGCGGTCTGGGGCTGGCGATTGTCAAGGAAATCGCACGCCTGCACTCTGCTGAACTGAAAATCACCGAAAACGTTGAGTTGGAAAATGCCTACCTCAAACCCGGCTGTATCGTGCATGTGATTTTCAA
>CAZCYS010000011.1:2260-3723 GCA_964502825.1 uncultured Hydromonas sp.
GCCCCGAATATTTCAATCGCTGCCAAGGCATCTTGCTCCGTCATCACGCGCGCGTTGCGCGTGGCGGGGTCAATGCAGGTTTGCATCAGAATCGCCCGATCAATGCCCGATAAACCGCGATAGCGCACGACTTGCGGGGTTTTGCCTTGCGCGCGCAGTTGCTGCGTCAGTGCCAAAGCCTGCGCTTCGGAGTAGGCGTAGAGCGGTTGCTGTTCGGTCAAACTGATTTGCACCCACGGCGCATGAATCATCAGTACACGGCCTTGATCGAGCAGTGGCCGTAAGTATTGGTAGACAAACATCAACATCAGCGCACCGCTGTGGATGCCGTCCGCATCGGGGTCAAACAGCAACACCAGCCGTTCAAACCGCAAATCATCCCAGACGAATAAATCCGCCGTTGGGCGCGAGTGGTCAATGCCCAAGCTCTCGTTCAGAGCTTTGAACAGCGGGTATGCAGCCACTTTCTCGGCTGAGGCTTTGATCGCGTTTAATGGTTTGCCTTGCATGGGCAAAACCGCCTGAAATTGTCCATCGCGCAATGCCGCAACCGTGCTGGCGGCCGAATCGCCTTCGACGATGAATAGTTCCGTTCCCGCACCGTGGCGGCGCGAGTCGGTCAGTTTGACAGGAGTATTTTTAAAGTACATGTGGGCGCATCATTGAAGAAAAAACACCCGCGCAGTCTACAACATTTACGCGGGTGTATTTTAAATGATGAAGGTTTTTAACCCCAACGTCGGTGCAAATAGCGCACACTGGCATCGAGCAGCCAACCAATCAGACCGATCAGCACAATCGCTGCCATCAGCTCTGAATACGCCATGCGGTCGCGGGTATCGAGGATGAAGTAGCCCAAGCCGCTGGTCACGCCGAGCATTTCGCATGGCACCAGCACGATCCACACCACGCCGATCGCCAGTCGCAGGCCGGTCAGGACATGGCCGAACACCGCGGGTAAAATGATGCGCGACAGCGTTTCCCACGGCGTCGCCGACAGCGATGCACCCAGTTGCAACCACTGTTTATCAATCGATTTAACGCCCGCGGAGGTGTTCAAAATAATCGGCCAGACCGCAGCAAAGGTCAGGAGAAAATAAATCGGCGCGTCGCCAATGCCAAATAACATCACCACCACCGGCATCCATGACAGCGGCGAAATCATGCGCAGCAGTTGAAAGGCGCCGGTGCTGGTCTGCTCGAACAAGGCCGAGCGACCCACCAACAGGCCAATCGGAATACCGATCAGCAAGGCCAAAGCCAATCCGATCAAAACCCGCCGCAGGCTGGCGATCAGGTGCGCGTTCAATTGTCCCTGATTGAGTAATTGCCACAAACTATCCGCCGTGGGCGCAGGCGCCAATTGTGACGCAATCGGCATACTGCCCTGCAACCACTGTACGCCGAAATGCCACAGCACGACCAAAACCAGCAGGCCGATCACGGCCAGCAGATGGGGTGTC
>CAZCYS010000011.1:3823-5394 GCA_964502825.1 uncultured Hydromonas sp.
ATGCCACAGCACGACCAAAACCAGCAGGCCGATCACGGCCAGCAGATGGGGTGTCGTCGTTGGCGAGAGCAGCGTTTTTGCTCCGACCGTTGGCGCGTTCGTTGATTGATTAACGGGGTGTGCGATGTGCTTGCTCATGGTATTGTTCATCATATAGTGCCGAATTAGACCACCAAGGTTTCTTGACGGCTAAAACTGTCGGGGATGTTGAATTTGGCCTGACTTTGTGTTGACAAAATCGCCTGACGCACAAAACGGTCATCCACCAATTCTTTGGCGACGGTTTGCGGATCCAGTTTTGCCAAGAAATCGTGCTGCCCCGCGATGTAAGTCTGCTGGAGCATTTGCACCAATTTTTCGGTGTAGCTGGCATACGGATACGGCTGAAAATCAATGCGAGACTGTTGCCAATCGGGATGGCGAATCACGCCACGATCAATATAACCTTGCCAATCTTTGCTGTTCGGCGCGAGTACTTTTTGCAAAACCGGTTCCAAATGCGGCGTGTATTTGTGTTCGCCCGAAGCGGACATCAAGGCTGCTGTTTGCACGCGGTGCTCCTGCGTCCACAATTGCGCTTTGACCAGTGCATTGACCACTTTTTGCGTCCATTCAGGGCGCTGTTCCACATCGCGGCTGTGCATCACCGACACGCAGCAGGCGTGATCACGCCACACGTCGGCGGTAAAACGCAAGACTTTACCGACACCGAGCTGCTCGGCAGAGGCGTTGAACGGCTCGGCGACGATGAATCCGGCAATGCTGTTCGCCGCCAAGGCCGGCGTCATGTCCGATGGCGCCATGACCACCAATTTCACCTGTTTGGCTGTGGGGGTTGCTTGCTCGGTGACTTCGAGGCCGTTTTCGCGCAGCAAATATTGCAATACCACATTGTGAATCGAGTACCAGAACGGAATCGCCACGGTTTTGCCGCCGAGGTCTTTGATGCTGTTGATGCTCGGAGCAACGGTCAAGGCCGAACCCGCCATGTGGTTCCACATCAAAACTTTGAGTGGGCTTTGACTGCCATAGCGCGCCCAAACGGTCATCGGCGAGAGCAAATGCACCAAGTTCACTTGGCCGCTGATAAACGCCTCGACCAACTGCGCCCAACTGCGGAACATTTTTGGCGCTTCTACCGCCACGCCTTCGGCCTCGAATAATTTTTGCTGATGCGCGACCAATAGCGGCGTCGCATCGGTGATTGGCAGATAACCAATACGCAATGGCGCATCGGGCGATTTTTCCGCGCGCTGATTGCAGGCTTGCAATAACGGCAAACTGCCGCTGAGCATGAATAAACTGCTGAGTTTGAGCATTTCACGACGAGAGATCATGGTGAGCCTTTTTATGAGGTAAAAGTGGTTGAAAATGATTAAGGAAGTACGGAGTAACCCCTACCGTCTCCAGCCCGAAGGGTTCTGGCAAAAAACACCCAGAACTTTGTTGCAGAATAGGGACTGTTCCGTGCTTCCTTAAAGTGGGTAAGGTCAATCGCATTTAAATTTAAATCACGTAGTCTTCGACGGCCTCGGAGGCATTCAAACGGCCACGGTGCAAGGTTTGCAAAA
>CAZCYS010000011.1:5494-7434 GCA_964502825.1 uncultured Hydromonas sp.
TAGTCTTCGACGGCCTCGGAGGCATTCAAACGGCCACGGTGCAAGGTTTGCAAAATATCCACGCGCAGCGCATTCATATTCAGCGCGACCTCTTGGCGCGGATACGGCGCATTGATCGACCATTGCCCAATCAAGCGGCCGGGTTTATTGCCCAGCAGCAATACGCGATCCGCTACGGTCAGCGCTTCGTCAATATCATGCGTGACCAATACCGCGGCGGTGTGGTGGCGTTCAACGATTTGGCGCAGCAATTCCTGCATCTCGCCACGGGTGATCTCGTCCAGTGCGGAAAACGGCTCGTCCAGCAGAATGATCTCCGGCTGACGTGCCAACGCGCGTGCCAATGCCACGCGCTGCGCCATGCCGCCGGACAAGGCCGAAGGGTAGGCATTGGCCGCGTGGCTCAAGCCGACTTCCTGCATGGCCGATTGCACGCGCTGCTGAGCCTCGTTTTTGCTGATCTGCGGTTGGTTTTTGAACGACAGGCCAAACGCGATGTTCTCGCGCACGGTCAGCCACGGCAATAAGCTGGGCTGTTGAAACACAAACGCCGCGCGCGCATGAGGGCGGCTGATGGTTTGTCCGAAAATCTGTACCTGACCACGGTGCGGTTGATCCAATCCGGCCAAAACGCGCAGCAGCGAGGATTTACCCACGCCGCTCGGGCCGAGCAGCGCGACCAATTCACCATGCGCCAAATCCAGCGAAAAATCCTGTAACACGAGGTTGAATTCCGCTTTGGGCTGCGCGTAGCCCAAAGCGATGTCGTGCGCTTGTAAAATCGGTGCTGCGCTCATGATGCCTGCTCCAACGCGGTTTCGGCAGGTGATTTTGACGCTTGCTCCAGCGCATGGATTTCCTTGCGCAGGTGTTTGATCGCCGGTGTGACGATGGCGACGAACATTGCCTCGCGGGTGCGGCGTTGGGCTGCGTGGCGCACTTGATAACCCTTTGCACCTGCGTGCAGGGCGGCCGACTGCGCCGCGCGCAAGGCCAATTCGGACGCGGCCAAACGCAGTTTCAGTACCTGTAAACGTTGCTCGCCGCTGATCGCGCCGGCGTACACGGCGTCGGCCAATGGCAAGGTTTGCGCCAAAATCGCGTCCAACTCGGCGCGCAGGCTGGCCTCGTCGTCGTCCAAAAAGGCATTGACCTCGGCGACCGCGCCGATATTGCTCTGGCGAATCACGTTCAAGCAGCCTTCGATCACGCCCGCGCCGATGCCCATTTGCAATAGGATAAAACCGGATTTGATGCGTTGAATATAGGCTGCAAATTCGTTGGGTTCGGCCAGCACGTCGGCGTGCGCGATAAAGACGTTTTCAAAGCGCACGTTCAGCGTGCCGGTGCCTTCGAGCGCGCAAAATTCCGCGCACGGCTTGAGTGTCACGCCCGCGCTTTGGCCGCCCGCCATAAACATCACATAGCGCTGATCGGGCAATTGCGCCGTCGCCGCGAACACATGATCGGCGCCCAGATTCGACACCCACGGCAAAACGCCGTTGATCACATAGCCGCCTTCAACAGGCTGCGCTTGCAACAAATGCTTTTCGATGCCCGCCAGATGCTTGACCGTGTTCGACATACCGGTTCCGGCCAATTGCTTACCGCTCAAAATGTCGGGTAAATATTTCGCGCGTACGGCAGCGTTGCTGCTTTGGCGCAGATACCACGCGCAGGCTGATTGACACCAGCCCATGAACGCCGTTGCGCCGCATTCCGCACCGACCGCGCTCAAAACGCGGATTTGCGCGGCCAATCCCAAATCTGAACCGCCAAATTCGCGGCCACCGATTGCAGCAAAACCGCCGATCGCACCCAATTCATGCAGATACTCGATGGGGTACAGACCTTTGCAGTCAATCTCACCGACCAAGGGACGTAAGTGCGATTGAGCGTGCTCGCTGATGGTGTGTAATAAGGTTTCGACAGACATAGTG
>CAZCYS010000011.1:7534-21258 GCA_964502825.1 uncultured Hydromonas sp.
GTGCGATTGAGCGTGCTCGCTGATGGTGTGTAATAAGGTTTCGACAGACATAGTGCTTCCTTAAGCGTATGGCTGTAATTCAGGGTTGATCGGCGTTTGCGCCAGATTATTGGTGTAATTGCACAGGGTTGCCAAGGCCACGCCAAGGATGACTTCGACCGCTTGCTGTTGGTTGTAGCCGGCGGCGATGAAATCGTTGAATTCAGCGTCGCTGACATTGCCCTTGTTGTGCATCACGGCGAGGGTGAATTGCGCCAGTTGGTTCAATTTCGCATCGCTCAATGCGCTGGTGTGGCGCAATGCTTCGATCAACTCGGGCGACATCAGGTTTTTCTTCGTGCTCAGCGCGCAGTGACCGGCCACGCAAAAGCCGCAACCATTGGTGACGGCGGCGGTGATTTGCACCACTTCGCGTTCAGCAGGCGTGAGGCTGGTTTTCGCATTGATCGCGCCGACTTCTTGGTACATTTCGAGCGCGGTCGGGGCGTTGGCCAATACGCCGATCAGATTCGGTAAAAAACCGTTGTTTTTCAAGGCGGTGGCCACGCGTGCTTGTGCGGCTTCGGGGGCTGATTCGACGGTGTGGATGGTCAGACGGCTCATAATAGAATTCCTTTTGATTTCAATTGAATAGAAAATTTAGATTTAAAAGTTATAAAAATAATTATTTTTTATAAAAAATTTCGATCATTTTAATGGTCTTGTCTCTGATTGCAAACGAATTTATCCTACTTTTATTATTATTAAATTGAATATAAGGTTTATTCTTTTATTTTTAAAAGTAATTATATTGGGTGGCTTTTGCTAATTTTTTAATAGAATTCTGTGCCTGCCAAACGGCTCGTGTTATAATTCGCGTTGGCGGGTCCCTTCGCATTGGGGGACGGTGAATCGGGTCAGGTCCGGAAGGAAGCAGCCACAGCCGTTTTACTCAAGTGCCGGAGTCAGGCTCGCCAACTAATTCCCCAATGGGCGATGGCAAATAGTCCATCGCCTATTTCTTTTGCAGCATTTTGGAGCATACGGAAAGCACAACATGAGTTCACAAGTCCTTGCGCGAAAATGGCGTCCCAAATCATTTGCCGAGTTGGTCGGGCAGGATCACGTGGTCAAAGCCTTGTCTCATGCCTTGGATGCTCAGCGTTTGCATCATGCGTATTTATTCACCGGCACGCGCGGCGTGGGTAAAACCACCATCGCACGCATTTTGGCCAAATCTTTAAACTGCGAAACCGGCGTGTCCGCCACCCCGTGCGGCGTGTGCGCGACCTGTCAGGAGATTGACGCAGGGCGATTTGTGGATCTGCTCGAAATCGACGCGGCGAGCAATACCGGCGTGGATGATATGCGCCAATTGATCGAAAATGCCGAATACATGCCGACCGCAGGGCGTTACAAGGTCTACCTCATCGACGAGGTACACATGCTCTCGAAAAATGCCTTCAATGCGCTGTTAAAAACGCTGGAGGAGCCGCCGGCGCATGTGCTGTTCATTTTGGCCACCACTGATCCGCAAAAAGTGTTGCCGACGGTGCTCTCGCGCTGTTTGCAATTTAACCTCAAGCAAATGCCGCCCGCAGACATTGTGACGCATTTGCAAAAAATTCTCAGTGCCGAAAATGTCGCCTTTGACGAAGAGGCGCTGCATTTGATCGCCAAAGGCGCGCGCGGCAGTATGCGTGATGCGCTGTCCTTGACTGATCAGGCGATTGCCTTTAGCGCGTCTAATATCAGTGCGAATGCGGTCAAAGAAATGCTCGGCGCGACCGATTCGGCGCAAATCGAGGCGATTTTGCGCGCCTTGATCGCGCGTGATGGCGTGGCGCTGGTGCAGGTGGCCGAGCAAATGGCGGCCGGATCGACATCATTTTACGACGCGACCATCGAATTGGCGCAGGTCTTGTATCGCATCAGCTTGGCGCAAATCGTGCCCGATGCTTTGCCCGAGGACTGGCAGTTGAGCAAAATGGTGCGCGAGCTTGCGCCGCAAATGGGCGCTGATGAGGTGCAACTGTATTACAGCATCGTCACGCAGGCGCGTGAGCAGCTACACCTCGCGCCCGACCCGCAGGCAGGGTTTACCATGATGCTGCTGCGGCTGTTGGCGTTCGTCCCCGAACAATTTCAGGCTGATTCTGCAAAAAAGTAGTCGGCGCAACTTCAAAACCGCAGGCCGCCGTGAGCGCGCCGTCGGTCAAGCCCAATACCAGCCCTGAAGTTGCGCGACCACCATCCAAAACTGCGCCCAATAATAGGTTCGATGTTACGTTCGATGCTGCGCCCAAGGCCGCATTGGCGCGTCCCGAGTTGAATGTCCGGAATGAGGCGCCTGCTGCGCGTATCGAGGCTGTTGCTACGCCGAGAGAAAAGGTGGCAGCGCCCGCTGAATCGAGTCTTCCCAATCATGCGCCAACAAATACACCGCGCTTGACCGAGAATCAGACTGAATTGGCTGCGGCGTTCGCATCGTCAGCCGCACTGCCCGAATCTTCCAGCTTGCGCAGCTCTGAGTCAAGTGTTAGCGATAGCAACGATTTAGCCACATTGGGTGAACAATGGCAAGCCATCGTGAACCAACTCGGACTGAAAGCCTACGCGCGTCAACTGCCGTATCAAAGCGAATTGATCGAATTGAGCGCGACCCGCTTGGTTCTGCGCTGTGAAAAGGCCAGCTTGGCGACCGATGACAATGCGCTCAAAGTCCTGCGGCAGAATTTGGACGACTATTTCAGCGCGCGCCACCAGCCGACGCCGACACTGCGTGTGCATATTGCTGAGAGTGGCCAAGTGCGCTTTAGCCCACAAAAATTGGCTTTGCAAGAGCGCGAGGCACATCTGGCGCAGGCGCGCGCAGCGATCACCCAGCATCCGACGATTCAGCAGATCGTGCATGAATTTGATGGTATGATTTTGCCCAATTCGATCATGCCAGAATAAATAAATATTTAATAAGCTATTGACTGTAAAGGAAAATATCATGATGAAAAATCAATTGGCCGGCTTGATGAAGCAGGCGCAAAAAATGCAAGACGACATGAAAAAGGCACAAGACGAATTGGCCAGCATTGAAATCGAAGGTCAATCGGGCGCTGGCTTGGTTAAAGTAACCATGAATTGCAAACACGACGTCAAGCGGGTACAAATCGATCCGTCGCTGCTCGAAGACGACAAAGATATGCTGGAAGACTTGGTCGCTGCGGCGGTCAATGATGCGGTGCGTCGCGTCGAGGAAGCCAGTGCGGCGCATTTGGGTAAAGTGACCCAAGGCATGAATCTACCGGGAGGGATGAAGTTTCCATTCTAAGTAAATCAGCCGTGACAGGGCTGCGACACACCTGATGTTGATATCGATAAGGAGGCTATATGAAAACTCGGCATGGTTTCAATCGATGGGTCGCAGCGTTCGGTACGCTGTTGCTGTTGGGCGTAACGCAGACGGCGCTGGCGCAAACGGCGCAAGCGTCGTTGAAATATCCAAATATTTCACATGTGCTGAAACAGGCATTTTCGGCGGGCGTACAGGTGAATCGCTTGAAGGAGCCGAACGCTTTGGAGTTTACCCCGATCGGCTTTGGGTGTATGCGGCAGGTGTATTTTCGTCCTGAGGTACTCAATCGGATTATCGAGCGATCACCTCGCTCAGATATTGCATGGCTGGAACAGCAATTGGCTTTGCCTCAAAATGCCGCGCAACTCAAACTGTTTGATCATACGATGACTCAGGCAATGCAGCAGACCGATGAACAGAAAGTGAATGAATTGGCGGGGCAGGGTTTTGAGCAACTGGCAGTTGTTTTACGCGAACGGGGATATCCTGTGGTTAAGAACTCCTTGAGTGCGCTGGGCGACGTATCCGATCAGCCTGAATTTGAAAATTACTGGTTGGAGGCGGCGGAGACGCCACAATGCAAAGCCTATGTGGAACGCATGCCGAAGTAATCCGACTGTTTACACCAGCCGCTTTAATTCGCCGCCGCCATCCGATTGTGCATGGCGGCGGTTTTTGTTTTACTCTATGTACCGTTACTTTTATTCTTTCTCAAAGCCATGTTTACCAAAGACGCCCAACTGATTCAAAACTCCTATTACGCCGCGACCGCTCAGGCCTTACCCGAGCAAGCGCCTTTAAAAAGCACGGTCTCCGCCGATGTTTGTGTGGTTGGCGCGGGGTTGGCCGGATTGTCCGCGGCATTGGAATTGGCCAATGCGGGGTTTGATGTGGTGCTGCTCGAGGCGCGCCGCATCGCGTGGGGCGCTTCGGGGCGCAATGGTGGGCAAGCGATTGCCGGTTATGCCTGCGGCGAAGAGCCGTTTGAAAAAGCCATGTCGATGGATGAGGCCAAACGTGCATTTAATCTGACCATCGAAGGGTTGGATTTGATGCGTGAGCGCATTCGTCAGTACAACATAGATTGCGACTGGGTAGACGGCTATATGACCGCGAGCGTCAAGCCCAAATCCACCGCGGGTTTGTTTGAATGGGCGGATCGCCTGGGCGAAGCGTACGATTATCCGCATTTGCAAAAAATTCAGCCGGATGAAATGCCGGAGTGGGTTGCGTCCAAACGCTACCACGCAGGGGTTTTGGATAAAAACTCTGCACATTTGCACCCGCTCAAATACGCGCTGGGCGTGGCTCGTGCCGCGCTGGACGCGGGTGTTCGTATTTTTGAGCAGAGCATGGTCACGGACATCGCGTACACCGATCCTGCGGTGGTTAAAACTGCGCAAGGGCAGGTAACGGCCAAATTTGTGATTTTGGCGGGCAATGTGTATATTGACGAGCTGGTGCCGAAAATCGCCAAACGCATCATGCCGGTCGGCACTTACATCATCGCGACCGAGCATTTGCCGAAAGAGACGGCGGATAGCCTGATCAAAAACCGCATTGCGGTGTGCGACAATAATTTTGTGCTGGATTATTTCCGCGTGACCAACGACGATCGCATGCTGTTCGGTGGGCGCGTGAGTTACTCGGGCATTACGCCTCCGAATCTGCCGGTAGCGATGCGCAAAACCATGCTGCGTGCCTTTCCACAGCTCGAATCGGCCAAGGTTGAGTACTGCTGGGGTGGTTTTGTCGATGTAACCATGAATCGTGCGCCGGATTTTGGCCGCTTGGCGAACAATGTTTATTATCTACAAGGGTTTTCAGGGCACGGTCTGATTTTGACCGGTATTGCGGGCAAACTCGCGGCCGAAGCGGTACGCGGTCAAGCGGAACGCTTTGATATGTTCAGTAAAATCAAACATTTGCCGTTCCCGGGTGGGAAATATCTGCGCACGCCGGCGCAGGTTTTGGGGATGGCGTATTATCGACTGAAAGATTATTTGTGAAATATGTGCGGGGTGTGGCGTTATTGTGCGTAGATGGTTGAAAAATACTTGATAATTAAGGATTTAGCGCGTATAATCACAGTTTAATTAAAGGGCGTGGCCGTCCGCAGATCGAGTGGTATTGATCGGGCTACGCAGTTCAGAGAAAGATGGGCACCATGCGTGGAGCCCATTTTTTTATGCGTTTTTTGATGCATATTTGATGGGTTTGAGATGAATTTGGAACAATTGATTGAGCAAACCATAGCTGGTTTGGGCTATGAATTGGTGGATTTGGAGCGCGCGGCGAATGGCTTGATTCGCGTGTTCATGGATGATGCGAAGCATGAGCGCGACATCACGGTGGAGGACTGCGAAGCAGCCAGCCGTCAGTTGACGTATGTGTTCGAGGTGGAAAATGTGAATTACGAGCGGCTGGAGGTGTCGTCGCCCGGTATCGATCGACCGCTGAAAAAGCTGAGTGATTTTGTGCGTTTTGCGGGTTCTGAGGTGAGTGTTAAATTAAAACTGCCGATGAATGGTCGTAAAAATTTTACCGGTGTTTTGCAGGCTGTGAATGAGTCTGCGCCCGAGACCGAACAGTTAAGTATGGTTTTTGAACATGAGGGTGCTGAGCAGGTGTTGACGTTCGGCTTGATGGATGTGGATAAGGCGCGTTTGGTGCCCGTTTATAATTTCAAAGGAAAACAAAAATGAATCGTGAAGTGTTGCAATTGGTCGATGTTTTGGCGCGTGAGAAAAATGTCGATTTAGAAATCGTCTTTGGCGCGCTGGAAGCGGCATTGGCTTCTGCGGCGAAGCGTCGTTTTGAAGAAGACAACTTAGATCTGCGCGTACACATTGACCGCGAAACGGGCGAATACAAAACCTTCCGCCGTTGGCAAGTTGTTCCGGACGAAGCAGGTTTGCAAGAGCCGGATCGCGAAATTTTGGAATGGGAAGCGAAAGAGGAAATTGCCGACATCAGCGTGGGCGAGTACATCGAGGAAGAAGTCGAGTCGGTGGAAATCGGCCGCATCGGTGCGCAAACCGCAAAACAAGTGATTTTGCAGCGTATCCGTGATGCGGAGCGCGATCAGTTGTTACAGGACTTTCTCGCGCGCGGCGATAAAATCATGATGGGTACGGTCAAACGCGTGGATAAAGTACAAGCGATTGTTGAATCGGGTCGTGTAGAGGCGATTTTGCCGCGCGATCAAATGTTGCCACGTGAGAATTTGCGTTCAGGTGACCGCGTGCGTGCGTATGTGGCAGAGGTTGATCAAACGGCGCGCGGCGCACGTCAATTGCACCTGTCACGCACTTGTCCAGAGTTTTTGATCGAATTGTTCACGCAGGAAGTACCTGAAATCGAACAAGGTGGCTTGCAGATCAAAGGCGCGGCGCGTGATCCGGGTGTGCGTGCGAAAGTCGCGGTACACGCAGTAGATCAGCGCATTGATCCGGTGGGTACTTGCGTGGGTGTGCGTGGTTCGCGCGTAACCGCCGTGCGCAACGAATTGGGCGGTGAAGCGATTGATATCGTGATTTGGGACGAATCACCGGCGCAATACGTGATGAACGCCTTGAGCCCGGCGGTGGTGAACTCCATCGTGGTGGACGAAGATCAAAAAGCGATGGAAGTCGTGGTGGACGAAGATAATTTGGCGATTGCCATTGGCCGCAACGGTCAAAACGTGCGTTTGGCCAGCCAGTTGACCGGTTGGCAAATCAACGTGATGAGCCAAGAGGAATCCTCGGCCAAAAACGAGCAAGAAAACAAAACGCTGCTCAATTTGTTCACCAGCAAACTGGATGTGGACGAAGAAGTCGCGGAAATTTTGATTGAAGAGGGTTTCACCAGCTTGGAAGAAGTGGCCTACGTGCCGGTCTCGGAAATGCTCGAAATCGAAGCGTTTGACGAAGAAATCGTCGAAGAGTTGCGCTCACGCGCACGCGCCGCGATTTTGACCGAAGCAATTGCGCAGGAAGAAAAAGCCAGCACCGTTCAGGACTTGCTCGTTTTGGAAGGCATGACCACCGCTTTGGCCGCGCAATTGGCCGATCACAACATCACCACGCGCGACGAGTTGGCGGATTTGGCGGTAGACGAATTGATGGAAATGAGCTCGCTGTCACAAAATGAAGCCAGCGCCATCATCATGAAAGCGCGTGAACATTGGTTTGAATAAACCAACCCAGCTGTACTGAGAAACACAACGAAGTGATGATGTCTGTGCCGATAATCGGGCAGACATCGACAAAAAAGGAAATATCTATGACTGAAATGACCGTGGCCGGATTTGCGCAAGAACTCAAAATGCCGGTTGAATTGCTGATTGAGCAGTTCAACAGTGCGGGCGTGAAGAAAACATCTGCCACCGATGAAGTAACCGAGGCTGACAAAGCCCTGTTGCTGGCATCGCTACAACGCGCGCATGGTTCAGCAGATGGTGCTAAGAAAAAAATCTCCATTACCAAAAAACAAACCAGCGAAATTCGTCAAGCCGATGCGACGGGTAAAACCCGTACCGTACAGGTGGAAGTGAAGAAAAAACGCACGTTCGTGGCGCGTGATGCCTTGGCCGAAGTTGCAGCGGCAGCTGAGCCTGCCGCAGAGCAGAAACCGGCTGTGGCGGTCATCGATGAGGCCGAAATCGCCAAACGCGAAGCCGAATTGGCTCGTGCGAAAGAATTGTTAGCGCGTCAAGAGGCCGATGCCAAAGCGCGTGCGCAAGCGGAACAAGAGGCGACAGCCGTTGAATCACCGGAAGCGCCGGTTGTGGAAGCAGCCGCTGAGACCGCGCCTGCTGAGGTAACGTCCATTGAGGCTGCGTCCGTTGATACAGCGCCTGCCCCAGTTGCACCTGCAAAACCAGCCGTTCAACCTGCGGCAGCTGCGGTTGATGCCAAAAAAGCGGACGGTGCTGAGAGCAAAGCGCAAAAACGTTTGGATAAAGCCTTGGAGCAAGCGCGTCAAGACGCCGCACAAGCGCAAGCTGCGCTCGAAAAAGCGCGCGCTGATCGTGAACTGCAAAACCAAGAAAATGCCGAGCGTGAACGCCGTCGCCGTGAGGCGCAGGCCGAAGCCGAAAAACTCAATCGTTGGAAAGAAGAACCAGCGAAAAAACTCGTGGCCAAAGCGGAAGGCACTTTGCACAAACCGGTCAAACCGGAAGGCGAAGCCAAACCCGCAGCAAAACCGGCAACCACCGAAACAAGCACCTCTACCACAGCAGACAAAAAACCTAAAAAAGGGGTTTCGGGCAAGGATCAAAATGATGGTGGTCGCGGTCGTGGCGGCTTGAAAACCCGTGGCGCAGTGGGCGATGATCGCGGCTGGCGTGCGGGCGGCAAGTCCAAACACAAAAACCGCCATCAGGCCGATGCGGATCAAGGCGGATTTACCGCTCCGACCGAGCCGGTGATTCACGAGGTTCACGTGCCGGAAACCATTTCCGTGGCCGATTTGGCGCACAAAATGGCGATCAAAGCTTCCGAAGTCATCAAATGTCTGATGAAAATGGGGCAGATGGTCACGATCAACCAAGTACTCGACCAAGACACCGCGATGATTGTGGTAGAAGAGTTGGGTCACAAAGCCTTTGCGGCGAAATTGGATGATCCGGATGCGTTCTTGGATGAACATGAAGAGCACGCCGATGTGGAATTGTTCCCACGTGCGCCGGTCGTGACCGTTATGGGTCACGTGGATCACGGTAAAACCTCCTTGCTCGACGCGATTCGCCGTGCGCGCGTTGCCTCTGGTGAGGCCGGTGGCATTACTCAGCACATTGGCGCGTACCACGTGAAAACCGAACGCGGCATGATTACCTTCCTCGATACCCCGGGTCACGAAGCGTTTACCGCGATGCGTGCGCGTGGTGCGGCGGCGACCGATATTGTGATCTTGGTGGTTGCGGCGGACGATGGCGTGATGCCGCAAACCAAAGAGGCGGTGGCGCATGCGAAAGCGGCTGGCGTGCCGATCGTGGTGGCGGTCAACAAGATTGATAAACCGGAAGCCAATGCCGAACGCGTGAAAACCGAGTTGGTGGCCGAAGAAGTCGTGCCGGAAGAATACGGTGGCGATGCGCCGTTCATCGAAGTGTCGGCCAAAAAAGGCATGGGTATTGATGAATTGCTCGAAAACGTGTTGTTGCAAGCCGAAGTTTTGGAATTAAAAGCGCCGGTGGATGCGCCTGCCAAAGGCTTGGTGATTGAAGCCAAGTTGGACAAAGGTAAGGGCGCGGTCGCCACGATTTTGGTACAAAGCGGTACGCTGAAAAAAGGCGACAACGTTTTGGTGGGCAGCGTGTACGGTCGCGTGCGTGCGATGTTGGACGAGGATGGCCGATTGGTGAACGAAGCCGGTCCGTCGATTCCTGTGGAAATTCAAGGTTTGTCGGATGTTCCGGCGGCGGGTGAAGAGCTGTTGGTGTTGGCCGATGAGCGCAAAGCGCGCGAAATCGCCTTGTTCCGTCAGGGCAAATTCCGCGACGTGAAATTGGCCAAACAGCAGGCGGCGAAACTGGAAAATATGTTCGAGCAAATGACGGCGGGCGATGTGAAGACATTGACCTTGTTGATCAAAGCCGACGTTCAGGGTTCGCAAGAGGCTTTGAGCCAATCCCTGCAAAAACTCTCGACCGACGAAGTCAAGGTGCACGTCGTGCACGCGGGCGTGGGTGGCATTTCCGAATCGGATGTCAACTTGGCCAGCGCATCGAACGCCGTGATTCTCGGCTTTAATACCCGTGCCGATGCTTCGTCACGTAAGCTGGCCGAGCATTTGGGCGTGGATATTCGTTATTACAACGTGATTTACGACGCGGTAGACGAGGTGAAAGCGGCGATGACCGGCATGTTGACACCGGACAAGAAAGAGGAAATCCTCGGTCTGGTTGAAATCCGTCAAGTATTCCGCGCATCGAAAATCGGTACGATTGCCGGCTGTATGGTACTCGAAGGTATGGTCAAACGTGGCGCGATGGTTCGCGTACTGCGCAACAACGTTGTGGTACATACCGGTGAACTGGACTCACTCAAACGCTTCAAGGACGACGTGAAAGAAGTCAAAGAAGGTTTCGAGTGTGGTTTGTCGATCAAGAACTTCACCGACATTGCCGAAGGCGATCAATTGGAAGTGTTCGAGGTCAAAGAAGTCGCTCGTACCCTGTAATTATGTGTGAACGGAAAATGCGGGGTGTGTCAAAACCCCGCTTTTTCGTTCGTTTGGAGAAAAAAGATGGCAAAAAAAGCACCGACAGAGCGCACGCGCCGCATCGCCGAGCAGATCAAAAAGGATGTCTCGGTGCTGATTCAGCGTGAGTTGCGCGATCCGCGCATTGGCATGGTGACGATACAGGAAGTGCAATTGACACCGGATTACGCCCATGCGAAATTGTATTTCACCGTCATGGGTGCGGAGCCTGCGCAGGTGGAAAAGGCACTGAACGAATCCGCAGGTTTTTTGCACAATGCTTTGTTCAAAATGTTGCGTATTCATACTGTGCCGACCTTACATTTTAAATACGACAGCACCGAGGCGAAGGCTGCGGATTTGTCCGCGTTGATTACGCAGGCGAATGCCAGCCGCGCGGTGGATTTTGAAGAAAACGATGAGCAGTCAGGCGGCCAATAAACGCAAGCGTCGTGCGATACACGGCGTATTGTTGCTCAATAAGCCACGAGGGATTTCCAGTACGCAGGCTTTGGGGCGTGCGAAATGGCTGATCGGCGCGGACAAGGCGGGGCATACCGGTACGCTCGATCCGCTGGCCGATGGTTTGCTGCCCTTGTGTTTTGGTCATGCGACCAAGTTGGCCAATGATCTGCTGGATGCGGATAAAACCTATGTGGCAGGTATCGTTCTGGGTAAAAGCACGACGACGGGCGATATGGAGGGTGAAACAACGTTTTCATCCGATACCGTGATTACGCGGGAACAATGGGATGCGATATTGCCTCAGTTTTCGGGCGAGATCGCGCAGGTGCCGCCGATGTATTCGGCACTGAAAAAAGATGGAAAACCGTTGTACGAGTTGGCGCGGGCAGGCATCGAAGTGGAGCGCGAAGCGCGGCAGGTGACCATCGTTTCACTGGAAACGCTGAGTTTTGCGTATCCGAATGTGGTGCTGAAAGTGCGGTGTTCGAAAGGCACCTACATTCGCACGCTGGCCGAGGATATGGGTAAGGCTTTGGGTGTGGGCGCGCATTTGAGTTCATTGCAGCGCACCGGTGTGGGCGACTTGGATTTGCAGGACGCCATGACGCTGGAACAGTTGGAAGCGATGGCCGAGGATGAGCGTGCGCAAGCGCTATTGCCGTTGGACGCATTGTTGCAAAACTGTCCGGCGATTGAGTTGCCACAGACCGAGGCTGCGCGCTTTGTGCAAGGACAGCGGTTAAAAATGACGCACGCGGATTGTGATACCGTTCGGGTGTATTGGCATGAACGATTAATTGGCTTGGCAAGCGTGTCGCATGGCACTTTGTCACCACAAAAGGTACTGATGACGGCGTTGCCGGAGTCAAGTCAGCAGTAAAGATTTTTTAATAGAAAGAGTGATTTATGAAACAGCAACGCGCACTGCGCAACGTCGCAATTATCGCCCACGTTGACCACGGCAAAACCACCATGGTTGATCAATTATTGCGTCAATCGGGCACCTTCCGCGACAATGAAAAAATTGATGAACGCGTGATGGACAGTGGTGATATTGAGAAAGAGCGCGGCATCACGATTTTGTCGAAAAACTGTGCCGTGGAATATCAAGGCACGCACATCAACATCGTCGATACCCCGGGTCACGCGGACTTCGGTGGCGAGGTCGAGCGCGTCTTGTCCATGGTTGATGGCGTGTTGTTGTTGGTCGATGCGGTCGAAGGGCCAATGCCACAAACGCGTTTTGTGACGCGCAAAGCTTTGGCGCTCGGCTTGAAACCGATTGTGGTGATTAACAAGATTGACCGTCCGGGTGCGCGCCCTGATTGGGTGATTAACGAAACCTTTGAATTGTTTGACAAACTCGGCGCGACCGATGAGCAGCTGGATTTTCCGGTGGTGTATGCATCGGCGCTCAACGGCTTTGCCTCACTGGACGACAGCGTGCGCGAAGGCACGATGGATCCGCTGTTCCAAGCGATTTTGCAATACGTACCAACGCGTGAATCAGACCCTGATTTACCGTTCCAAATGCAAGTGACCTCGCTGGACTACTCCAGCTATGTCGGTAAAATCGCCATTGGCCGTATTGCGCGTGGTCGTATCAAAGCTGGACAAAGCGTGGTGTTTATGAACGGCCCCGAGGGTGAAATCAACACCGGCAAGATCAACCAAGTGCAGAAATTCCAAGGCTTGGATCGCGTACTGGTGACCGAAGCCGAAGCAGGCGACATCGTGCTGATCAACGGGATCGAAGATTTGGACATCGGTGCGACCGTATGTGCGCCGGATGCGCCGGAAGCATTGCCAATGCTGTCGGTGGACGAGCCGACCCTGACCATGAACTTCATGGTGAACACCTCGCCGCTGGCAGGGCGCGAAGGCAAGTTCGTCACCAGCCGTCAGATTCGCGACCGTCTGGAAAAAGAATTGAAACACAACGTCGCTTTGCGTGTGAAAGACACCGACGACGACACCGTGTTTGAAGTGTCCGGTCGCGGCGAATTGCACCTGACCATTTTGATTGAAAACATGCGTCGCGAAGGCTTTGAGCTAGGCGTATCGCGTCCACGCGTGGTATTCAAAGAGATCGACGGCGTGAAATGCGAGCCATACGAAATGTTGACCGTGGACGTGGAAGAAACCCACCAAGGCGCACTGATGGAAGAACTCGGTCGTCGTCGTGGCGATCTGCAAGACATGCAACCGGACGGCAAAGGCCGTGTGCGTCTCGAATACCGCATTCCGGCGCGTGGCTTGATCGGTTTCCAAGGCGACTTCATGACCATGACGCGCGGTACCGGCCTGATGAGTCACGTGTTTGACGCATACGAAGCCGTGGATACCAAAGCCGAAATGCCGGGTCGTCGCAACGGCGTGCTGATTTCGCAAGAGGACGGCGCGGCTGTGGCCTACGCACTGTGGAAACTGCAAGACCGCGGTCGTATGTTCGTCGAGCACAACACCCCGCTGTACGAAGGTATGATCATCGGTATTCACTCACGCGATAACGACTTGGTGGTCAATCCGGTCAAAGGTAAACAGCTCACCAATGTGCGCGCCTCGGGTACCGATGAAGCGGTGCGCCTCGTGCCGCCGATTCAGATGTCGCTTGAATACGCGGTGGAATTCATCGAGGACGACGAATTGGTTGAAGTCACACCGAAATCCATTCGTCTGCGCAAGCGCTTCCTCAAAGAGCACGAACGCAAACGTGCGTCGCGCGAAGAAGTGTAAATCA